>CALIWM010000242.1:0-3814 GCA_938046645.1 uncultured Gemella sp.
CAGAACAGGGAATATATTTTAGTGTTTTCGATTGTATTAGCTTGCTTTGTAGGATATGATCCAGGAATAGGAGATTTCTTATACTTATCAAGGATAATAATATTTTTCCCGTTCTTTTTGAGTGGGGTATTATTACAAAACTTCGATATAGTGAGTTTTAAAGATAAAAATTCTAAATATAAAGTCTTAGCTGGACTTATAGTTTTAGTTTGGTTAGGGTTATGTATTTATGAAGTAGACAGGGTATATGGATTAAGATATATGTTTACAGGAAGAAATCCATTTCCCCCTAGAATAATGAGTTATGCTCCATTAGTGAGATTAGCTAGTTATATCATATCTTTTAGTATAGGTTTTTCTCTTATAATGCTTATGCCTAATAGAAGAATGGGCTTGATTACAGATATGGGGAAAAATTCTATAAATGTGTATTTTTGGCATATGCACATATATTATACTTTGAATAAGCTATTTGGAATTTCTAATATATTCCATTATGGTGTGAAAGGAAAAATAACTTTTCTTGCGATTGCGGTTATTTTAAGTATAATATTATCCCAAAATATATTTAATTTTCCAATAAAACAAATAAGAAAACAAGTATTTTCAAGTGAAAAAGCATCGTGATTTTAAGAATCACGATGCTTTTTGTTTCTAATGCTAAACCCTAAATAACAAATTATCAATAATGTAATTATGAATAATGGATAATTTCTAAAATCAGAAATACTTACTCTTCCTTCGCTATTTACATGAAGGAAACCAATCCATTTATTTTTACTTAAAGTTCCATCAGCTTCAAAATGATAGAAGTTTTCCCATTCATTTTTTGCTGCTCTTCCATCTTTTTTGAAATAATATTTAAAAGTTGAATCAATTTCTTTCCATGAATCTGTTAACATTCCGTTATTTTTATCTATATAGTAGATATTATTGTTATCTTTAACTATTCCTGTTTTTATAGAGCCATCATTGTTAAAGTAGAACCACTTGTTGTCAAGATATTTCCAACCTACTGCAACAGTACCTGAATTAAAGAAATAGTACCAATTATCGTTGTGCTGTGTCCAACCATCTTCAGGGGCTTCATTTTTCCAATTTTTAAATTTTAATATATTATTTTCATTATAAAATCCATAGTGAGGATAATCATTAGAAATATCTTTTATGTCTCCATTATTAAACTCTAAAGAAATTGCCGCTCTATCTAGTTGACCAGCATTTATAATACTGATATTTTTTTGTTTTAGATATTCAGCATATTTTTCTTCTACTGGCCTAATACCTGTTTTAATAATTTTTTTAGGATTAAGTTTATCCACAAATTCTTTTGTATTTGATTTTGTTGTTTCTACATGATGATTAAATTTCATAACGTCTACTTGACCGATTAATGGCCCATATTTTTCTTCAAGGTGTCTTTCAGTATTCTCTAAATCTCCACCTAAGAAAATCTTAGTATTGTTTATGTTTACTATTGCCAAGATAGAATTTAAATTGTCATCATATACTTTTTTTAACGAACCGTCACTTTCGTATTCATTTTCATAATTTAACAAATCGATTTTAATATCTCCAAGAGTTAAATGTGAATCTTTTTCTGAGATATCTTGAATAATTTCAGTATTAGTTTCTTTTGCCGCCTTTAATGCTCTTTCGTATCCATATAAATTATCCCAAAGTCTTGTTTTATCAGAAATTCTATCATCACTATATTTTTTAATGTATAGTTTTTCTGTTGGAACAGATTTTAGTACGTCGTGTGCAGAACCAACATGATCTGAATGTGCGTGGGTTATAATAATGAAATCAAACTTTTTAATTCCCAACTGTTTTATATGAGCGAATAACCTATCTTGGGTAATTTTCTTTTTATCTTTTGTTATTCCTTCTCTGTCAGGGTATCTAGGATCTGAACCATCTGGATATGAGAAATCTTCCCCTGTATCAATCATAGCGTAATGACCATTACTTTCTAGTATCATAGCATCTGACCATTCTGCTACGGTAATAATATGTAATTTATCATTAGCTTTAGCATATGATGCTGGCAAAGAAGTTATTAATAATAGTGTTGTTATAATTATTGTTTTTAAAAGTTTCATAGATACTCCTTTATTAACTCTTTTTAATTTTCCCTTTAACCATATTTATCGCATAGTTTATTGTTGAATCTTTTAGTATTATTAGAGCAACTAAATAATAAATTCCACAGATTGCTATAACTGTACAAACCATAAGCAGCATGCTTAGTGTTATTTCGTAAGAATGAACATGGAAAGCAAATTTAGAAATGAAGTAAATTGGTATAAATCCAAGTGATACTACAAGGTATTTATACAGCGAAGAAAATACTGAAGATAAGTTAATCAACTTATGTTTTTTAATAAACTGTATTTCTAATAATACTACTAGTCCTTCAGCGAAAATTGTTGTTCCGATATAATATTCAGGTTTAAAAATGTTGTAGAAGTATAATGTAGAATTTAATATTACATTTAATCCACCGCCGATGAAGTAAAATGAAGTTAGTTTATTTTCGAAGTCATTGATAAATATAATTTGTTTTCCTAGTATCATCTCAATAGCCCAAATAATAGTTCTAATGGCGAAGATACTCGTTACGATTCCTGCTTCTAAGTATTTGTCCGATGAATAAATAACAGTTGCATATGTTCCTAGAATCATTATCCCAATACTTGTAGGTATCATTAGGAAGAAGAATAGTGAAGAACCTTGTCTAATTAGATATTCATACGAGTCGTGGTCTTTTTTTCCTAAGTAATATCCCAATCTAGGAAGACTGACATTTAATGCTCCACTAAGTACCCCAGCTATAAGCATCACTATGCTCGATGCTATAGTGTAGTATGAGATATAGTTTTCATTGGGAGCTTTTGTAATAAACATCCTATCAAGCAATGTATAAAGCATATTAGCATTTGCTAATAATAGCATGGTAGTTAGTGTTTTTGTAGATGTTAATAAGTCTTTAATTTTGATTTTAACAAATGAAACTTCTCTTTTTATCCATAAGAAACTTAGTAGATAGTTTAAGATAGTAGTAGCACTCATTATAATTGCATACGGTATAATATCATCTTCTGTTTTTACAAATGTGAATATTGATACTAACATAGCTATTCGAATAAATAGTGTTTTATATAGAATAAATGTGTAGTTTTCGTATGCTTCATTCATCCATTCAATATTTAAAAATTGAAATAGTGCTTGAATTCCAAGTATATAATATAATATTTTTAGATTTTCAGTTTCATGTGTCCCTACGCTAATAAATATGAAATATAAAGCTGTTATAGTTATCGAAGTAATTACCGATATATAGAATAATTTTGAAAATACGTAGTTAATTTTGTTTTTATCGTCTTTAACTTTACTTATCGATCTAATACCATAGTTATATATACCAAAGGCTGCAAGAGGTATTACAAAACTAGCCCAGGTATTTGCTGTGTTGAAATAGCTATAGTTTGATTTGCTAAGTATTCTAGTTAAGTAAGGATTAGTGATTAATGGAAATACTATGTTTAGTACATTAACCATTAAGCTTGCTAATGCATTAACTTTTATGTTTTTCATAAAAAGAAATCCTTTCTAAAATTCTATTTAACATTATAACATATTTTCAATTTATTGGCTTATAATAATCAGACTAGATAGAAGATTTTTGATGTTTATAGTTTTTCTATGATATAATAAAATAGATAGAATATTAAAAAATAGATTTTAAAGGAGAAGAAAATGATATACGCAGGAATATTAGCTGGTGGAACAGGAACTAGAATGGGAATAA
>CALIWM010000243.1:0-3488 GCA_938046645.1 uncultured Gemella sp.
ATGCCAAATCAGATGGTCCTTGTTATCTATTTTAAAATTGTATGCGGATGATATCTGGTCAATGAAATCACTTAATAAATGATAGGACTTTTCCACATACCTATCAGACTTTACGTAGTCCATAAATAGTGTTTCATCAATGAAAAACATTTTTTGGAAGTAGGAAACAAATAATTGACCGATTACTTCTTTAGTCAAAGAAATACCGTAATCTGTAGCAAATCTATCTACTACTTCGTCTATCCCTTCAGCCTGCATAAAAGATTCCATCAATTGTTCATTGAAAGAATCATTCTCAACTTCCAAGAAATGTCCAAACTGTATTCTATAGAGATTCGTAACGAGCAGCAACTTTAACATCCTATGAGTGGATACATTCATAGGGAAGCTAATCTCTTTATAAACAATCTCTAACAACTGACACAAAGGCTCTTTGGGAAAATCTGTAAATGGCCATTCCAGGAAATAATATTTTTCCGAAAAATATTGTGCAAAAAAGTAAAGGATATCAATCTCATTCCCAATGATCTGAACAGGGGTCAGACTAACTTCAAAATCATATTGTTTTTTTATCGTTTTATTGATGTGACTGATGATACGATAGAGCGAGGAAGAACTGATATAGAACTCGTTATAAATATCCTCAGCTTGACACCCTTCGTTAAAGAATATGAACTCTAAAATGGAAAAATGACTTGAGTGCTTGAAAAAATAATGATAGACCATCTCAATATCACTGTCATCCGTATTCATGATACGAATACCACTATTAGAAGAGTGAAAGATCAGGTCAGGAAAAGAGGACTTGACATAAGATAGGTCATCTTTTACCAACCGTTCTGAGCAGTTCAATCGTTCGGCTAGTTCAGAAATATAAAACCGACGTTTAGTTTTAAAGAGTAATTCTAACAATTCTAATTGCCTGAGGCTTTTTTTAGATAATAATTCTCTCATAATATTTTTTCTTTCTTATTATAGTTCCTATATTGTTTTTTTATTATACAATTATATCATGTTATGAGTGATTATGCTTATTCAATAGTATTTTTAAAAAAAGAAAAGGGAACTATATACTAGTTTACACCAACCACAAGATGTAGTACTTCAACAATATCGAAAAAAGACGATTTCCGTTTGGAAATCGTCTTTTCACTATTTCAATAGTTCATACTCAAATAGTTTACTTTCAAGCTCATTTTCGTAGTAATCAGATAACCTTGTTTTAAGCTCTTTTAGTTTAGTGTTAACTTTTTCATTATTGAAAATCTTTTTACCGTTACCATCTTTGTATGATGTATTTATATCCAATTCAATTTGATAAGTGCCATAATTGTATTTTGGATTATATTCTTGAGTATTTTTAGCTAGTTCAAGTAATTCATCGAAGACACCTAGCAACATTAAGTCAGCTCTATCAAGTTTTCCATATTTTTCTTGTTCGACCAATTCTTTACGGACTAGAGAGTTCTCATCTAGGCACATTTCGTTATTGTAAAACCTCCCATCAGAACCATCAAAGCTCAAACAATGATTTTTTTGAGAGATACAAGTCCATAATGTAGCTTTTCTAAGAAAATCTGTATCCTCTTTATACAAATCCCCTTTATCAGCAGTTGTATAGTAAACATCTCTCTCATACCAGTTTTTCTGCGGATATTGTTTAGCGACAAATAAAGCTGTCTGCTCCGCGTAATTATTGACTCTGACTTGACTACCTCGACCATGGTATATTGCAATTCTAGTCATTCGTATATCCTGTGGGGTAATGCCAAAACCACTGGCTTCTATCACTGCCAAAATATTATCGTTATAAATAGGCTTTCCATAACTTTTCAACGGAACTTCTTTACCATCATAACCAGTAGCTATTTTGGATAATACGTCTGATTTAAGCTTCTTTGAGTAATACTCTCCAAGCGTTTTGTAAACTTTTTTTATGCTTACCCTTTCAACCTCTTTGAGAACGGCATCTTCTGGGACATCAATGACTGCAACCCCTTTTCCAGTCCCCCATTTTTTATCATCTTTCCATATTTCTTTAGCAGATACAGTAATACTTTCAGTTTCTGTATCTTGATTGTTTTTCCAAAGTGCAACTAAGACGGAGCTTTCTTGTGCTTTGAAGTTCCCTCTGTTTGCTAGAAAACCATCAACAAAGACTTTTTTCATCAGACCAACTGATTTCCAATACTTAACAGGAGCAAACAAAATATAATAGTCATTTTCATCTCTCATAAAATATTTTTCAAATGACCAAACGAATTGATTGAGTAAGTCTTTAGCATGATTACTATCACCAGTAAATTCATCAGACATCAATTTTCTTATGTAGCTGAATTTGTCTTTTGATTTAATATTTCCTTCTTGAGCACGAGCTAATTCGCTAGAATAAGGGGGATTTTCATAACCAATAATCGCAACATTTTTGTCATCTATGATTTCTTGTAAGGTATTATGTTTTCCATCTGTTTCCATTGGAATTGTCAAAAAATCTTTTGCCAAGGCATCTCCACCTGTTACTAAGTTTCCTATGCCTGCTTGTACCATTGTAAGCGGTGGGATAATGGCTCTCACCTTTCCAATGTATTTGTTATATAAAACAAGCCATTCTTTGATTTCATAAGTATTCAAGACAACATGGCTTAACTCTTCTTCAGTTAAATAATGCTCTAATGCCCCTGTACCAGCACATCTATCCAAAATAACATAGTCCATACCTTTAGGAAGACTACCAATAGCTTGGCGAACAAGTTTTGTAGCTTCTTTAACATAAGGTAACGGTGTATAAAACGCTCCTAGGTCTTTTCTGTTTGCAGGGTCATTCAAGGCGTCCATCACGGCATCAAAATCTGTTTCGTCTCCATTCCAAGGTAAGATATAGTTCTCAACTATGGAATTAGATGGATTTTTAAGCATTTCAAACATTTGGGATTTAGTTGCGGATTTATCGTAATGATAAATATAATTTGCCCAACCTAAGACATTTGGAAAATTTATATCAAATTTTTGATAGACTTCCACATTGAACAGGTCTTTTAGTGCTTTATTTTTAGGATTGTTTGGTTGAAATACTGTAAAATCAAACTCATTTTCAGGCTTTGTAGCATTTTTAAGCGTTACTTGTTTAACATCTTTAGAAGCACTATTTGTATAATCTTGCTCAATTTCAGAACGATATTGGGTGGCATCATAAACGTAAGCATGGTCTTTACTAATATCAATTAAGACAATTTTACTAGGTATTGGAATACCACCTTTGTTTCTCAACTTAGAAAGATAATGAACAGCTTGTACGAGAACAATATTAAGGTCTGCAATATTATTCTTAAACTCAAATAAAGTACCTTTTACAATACCGTCTGTATTCTCTGTTAGTACTTCCTTTTCTTCAAAGCCAAATGTTCTCCAAAAAAACAGGTTGTCAGCCCTTTCGTTTCCAGATTGCCAACTTCTATCAATAGCTAGAGGAGTCATTTTACACCTCCAAC
>CALIWM010000244.1:0-2729 GCA_938046645.1 uncultured Gemella sp.
GCTTTATTACAAAGACTTCGAGAAGCTGAAAAAGAAATCCTTTATAAAGAATATATCGAACACGAAGGTGAAATTCTTTCAGGTACAGTAGATAGAATTGATTCTAGATATGTTTATGTTAAATTAGGAAAAATCGAAGCGATTTTAGGTGAAAATGAAAGAGTTAAAGGTGAAACTTACGTTCCACAAACTCCAATTAAAGTTTACATCGCGAAAGTTGATAATCCAACTCGTGGAAGTAAGCCGCACGTACTTGCTTCAAGATCACACCCTGAATTTATCAGAAGATTATTCGAAATTGAAGTTCCAGAAATTTACAGTGGAACTGTAGAAATTAAGAGTGTATCACGTGAAGCTGGTGAGAGAACTAAATTAGCAGTGTTTGCTGAAGATAAAAACATTGATCCTGTAGGTGCTTGTGTTGGTAACAAAGGGGAACGTGTTAACCGTATCGTTGAAGAATTAAACGGTGAAAAAATTGATATCATTACTTGGGATGCTGATCCAGTTAAATTTATTACAAATGCATTAGCTCCTGCTAAAGTAGAAGAAATCAATATAGATGAAGAAGAAAAAATTGCAAATGTTAAAGTTAAAGATGACCAACTTTCACTAGCAATTGGTAAAAAAGGACAAAACGTTCGTCTAGCTGCTAAATTAACAGGTTGGAAAATCGACATAAAAGCTGCAGAATAGTGAGGTGTTGTTTGTGAAAAAAAGAAAAATACCAACAAGAAAATGTATATTAACAAACGAAATGTTCGCTAAAAAAGATTTATTAAGAATCGTTAAGAACAAAGAAGGAGAAATTTCTGTAGATCCTACTGGTAAAAAAGCAGGACGTGGAGCTTATGTAGTAGCTGATTTAGAAGTTATTAAAGCTGCACAAGAAAAGAAACAATTAGAGAAGTTTTTCTCTGCATCACCAGAAGTTATGGAGCCTATCTATAATGAGGTAATTAGATTAATCTATAGAAAGTCAATTCCACAAAAATAATGATAAAAGCATATAATTTATTAGGTTTAATGCAAAGAGCAGGTAAACTTATTACAGGTGAAGATTTAATCACAAAAAATTTAAAAAATAATAAAATCAAATTGTTAGTTATTGCAGAAGATTGCGGTATCAATACGAAAAAGAAATTAACAGACAAGGCTAATTTCTACAATGTAAAATGTATCGAATTTTCTACGATTGAAGATATTAGTATCGCAATTGGAAGAGATAATCGTGTTGCTGTAGGAATAACTGATGATGGATTTATAAAAAAATTCAAACAATTATTAGAAGAAGGAGGAAAACAGTAATGAAAAAAGTCAGAATTTATGAGTACGCTAAAGAAGTAGGAAAACAATCAAAAGACCTTATTACAGTTTTAAAAGATGCTAATATTGAAGTATCTAATCACATGTCAATGTTAACAGAAGAGGGGTTAGCTAAGCTAGATAGTGTTTTCAAAAAACAAGAAAAAACGGCGCAAAATGATCAATCTTCAAATAATGAAGGTAAGAAAAATAAAAAGAAAAAAATTAAAAAAGAGAAAAACAGAAAAACTCAAAAACAACAACCAGCAATTATTGAAGCTCCATCAGAAGAAACAATTTCAGAAGATACTATTTTAGTTAAAGATGGAATGACTGTTGGTGAGTTATCAGAAGTTCTAAATATAGGTTCGACTGAACTTATTAAAAAATTATTTATGGAACTTAAAATTATGGCGAATATTAACCAGTCTCTTACTTTAGAGCAAATCGAGTTAATCGCTATGGATTACGGTAAAGAAATCCAAGAAGAAGTTGAAATTAATAAAGAAGACTTAGATCTTTACTTCGAAGTTGAAGATGCTGAAAAAGATCTTAAAGAGCGTGCTCCAATCGTAACTATTATGGGACACGTTGACCACGGTAAAACTACATTACTAGATACTATTAGAAATTCACGAGTAACAGCTGGAGAAGCAGGTGGGATTACACAACATATTGGTGCTTACCAAGTACGTGCAAAAGATAAAAAGATTACATTCTTAGATACACCAGGACACGCAGCCTTCACTACAATGCGTGCACGTGGAGCTAAAATCACTGACGTAACTATCTTAGTAGTTGCAGCTGATGATGGTGTAATGCCTCAAACAATCGAAGCTATTAACCACGCTAAAGCAGCTGAAGTACCAATTATCGTTGCGGTTAATAAAATGGATAAACCACAAGCAAACCCAGATAGAGTTATGAATGAGTTAGTAGAATACGGACTAATCTCAGAAGAGTGGGGAGGAGATACAATCTTTGTACCAATCTCAGCTCTTAAAGGTGAAGGTATTGATGAGTTATTAGAAAATATCTTATTAGTAACTGAAATGCAAGAATTAAAAGCTAATCCAAATCGTCTTGCTTTAGGTACAGTTATTGAGGCTAAACTTGATAAAGGTCGTGGAGCAGTAGCAACATTATTAGTACAAAATGGTAGCTTGAATGTTGGAGATCCACTTGTAGTAGGTAACACATTTGGTCGTGTCCGTGCGATGATTAACGATCGTAGCAAAAATATCCAAACTGCTAAACCATCTACACCAGTTGAGATTACAGGGTTACAAGATGTTCCTAACGCTGGAGATCGTTTCGTAGTATTCGGTGATGAAAAAACAGCTCGTCAAATCGGGGAAAAACGTCAACAACAATACATTGAAACTACTCGTCAAGCAAATTCAGCTGTATCATTAGATACATTA
>CALIWM010000245.1:0-4155 GCA_938046645.1 uncultured Gemella sp.
TTTTAGAAGAGAATTTAACCCTACTATAGCCATGACTAAGCTCGAAGTCCCTATAAGTTTTGTTCCTTATTCCTGTATATCCTATTTTATTGACAGGAAATTCTATAATTTTTTTATTATTCATGTCTGCCCCCTCCTTCTTTCTTGAGTAAATCTATAAAAATTACAGAGATTTTGACAATTAGCTTTTGTATAAAAATTTTTATAAAATTCATCCTTCCTTCAACTTTATTCTACACTATATTTTAATATAATACAAACATAACAATCAGCAAATTGATAAATAAGAAGAATAAAAAATAATTTATGGTAGTTAACATAAATAAAAAAAACTTATCTCGTACTTAACAAGATAAGATTCTTTACAACTTTACGTAGTAATCTATAATGATAAAAACAACAAGAGAAGGTAGCCCTATTTAGGCACGACGTACATGTTATTCACTCATGTATGAATATCTATTCTCATACAAAGTAGTATGTTAATACATATAAAAAAGCAACTGAAATAACGGTTCAGTTGCTTTTCGTGGTTGCATGAGAATATAATCGTCCAATTCACTTACTTACATTCTACCACATACCTTTTCTTATTGTCAATTAATTCGAAGGGCTCCTCCGTCACTCTGCCACTTCTTTCTTATTACTGCCCATTTTTAGCATAATTGGCTTCTACATCTTCTTTTTGTTCTTTCCACCAAGATTCATTCTCTTCATACCAACGGATAGTGTCAGCTAACCCTTGACGGAAGTTTGTGAACTGTGGTATCCAACCCAATTCATCGCGTAATTTAGATGCATCTATCGCATAACGTAGGTCATGTCCTGCACGATCATTTACATGCTCATATGCGTTCTTATCTTTACCCATTAGCTCAAGGATTAACTCAATAACAGTCTTATTATTCTCTTCTCCATCAGCACCAATTAAGTAAGTTTCTCCAATTCTACCTTTTGTTAAGATAGTCCAAACTGCTGATGAATGGTCTTCTGTATGAATCCAGTCTCTTACATTCTTACCTTCACCATATAACTTTGGTGTTATTCCTGATAATATATTAGTTATTTGTCTTGGGATAAATTTCTCAATATGTTGATATGGTCCGTAGTTATTTGAACAGTTAGAAATAGTCGCCTTAAGTCCAAAAGAATGCACCCACGCTTTTACAAGTAGGTCTGAACCGGCTTTTGTTGATGAGTATGGGCTTGATGGATTATAAGGTGTTTCAGCTGTGAACTTCTCTCCTACTCCTTCACCTTTTCCTGGTAAATCTTCACGTAAAGGAAGATCCCCATATACCTCATCTGTAGATACGTGGTGATATCTAACATCATACTTACGACATGCTTCGATTAAAGTATATGTTCCAATAATATTCGTATGTAAAAATGGATATGGATCTTTTAATGAGTTATCGTTATGAGACTCAGCTGCATAATGTACTACTGCATCAGTCTTACTGACTAGTTTATCTACTAATTCAGCATCTGCGATATCACCAACAACTAACTCAAATCTATCTTCTGGAAGTCCAGAAAGATTCTCTCTATTTCCCGCATAAGTCAATTTATCCAGAACAGTCACATGAATATCTGGATGGTTATTTATAACATAATGTACAAAGTTAGAACCGATAAATCCAGCCCCACCTGTTACTATAATATTCTTCATTTTCTCTACCTTTTCAAAATATTTAATACAAGATTACCGCTACTTAAATTAGCAATCTACTGTTTCTCCTACACTTCCCCATAGACAAAATTATTGTTCTCTTCAAATTCTTTAAATGTAGGAAGGTTTCTATCTTTCTCCGAAATAATCGCTTTTGATAAATCAATCTGCCAATCGATTCCAAGCTCTTTATCATCAAATGCAATCCCTGCATCTGCTTGTGCATTATAATAATTATCACACTTATACATGAAGTTAACATTTGGCGTTAATGTCACAAAACCATGTGCAAAACCTCTAGGAACTAAAAGTTGTCTTCTGTTGTGTTCTGAAAGGATAAAACTCTCCCACTGACCATAGGTTGGACTGCCTTTTCTAAGATCCACAATCACATCTAATGCCATTCCAGTTACTACACGAATTAGTTTTGTTTGAGCAGCATTTCCTCTTTGAAAATGTAATCCGCGAACGACACCGGCTTCAACTGACAATGAGTGATTATCTTGAACAAAGTTAAAATCTATACCGAGTTGTTTATACTTTTCTTTAGAATAACTCTCCGTAAAAAAACCACGTTCATCTTCAAAAACATCTGGTTCTATTATTTTCACATCTTTTAATTTTGTATCAAAAACTTTCATCCCAAACTGCTCCTATTCCATAATTAGACAAATTCTTTTCATTCTTAATTATACTGTATTTAATACTTTTTTTCTAATGGAAATATATCAAAAACATATAATAAAAAACCAACTGAGATTAAACTCAATTGGTTTTCTGCGAAATATATAATTATCCTTCAAACTCAAGCCACTATTTAAGCATTGCTTTTATCTCTCTAATATTAACAGTTTTTAGTAAGAATATCATTACTAGATAACTGATGCCTCCAACAGCAAGGTAAATTATTAGTCCGATAATCCCGTCTAATCCTAATGCCATTTTACACAACATTACAGCTCCAAACATTACTAGAGAAGAACAAATGATCTTCACTAAATCTTTATTGAACAGTAAGTTCTTGTTAATAATATTACGGCTATAATACCATTGGATAGCAAATACTAAAATTTCAACAACTACAGATGTTATACTCGCTCCGATATATCCGAAAAATGGAATAACTGCAACGTTAACAGCCACGCTGACAAAAGCAGGAATCGTCGTCGAAAGCATGAATTCTTTATTTTTATTTCTTACTACTAACACTTGGTATCCAAGGATATTCGTCCAACCTACAAACATAATGTTAAACACGATAACATACAGAACATACTTAACATCTTGGAAGTTTTGCCCTAAGAATAATTTAACGAACACTTCATTTACCGCAATAAGTCCGAACATCATCGGGAATATTATAAGGTTATATAAAATAAATGAGAATTTCACCATATTTTGTGCTTCTTTATCTCTTCTTTCTGAAAGAAGATTCGCAACCCTCGGCAACATTACAACTCCTAGTGAACTAACGACTTTAAGAAGTATACTAATTAATTTTTGCCCTTGTTCATAAATTCCAACATCTGAGTACGACCCTAGTAAACCAAGTAAAGTCCTATCTAATACAACATAAAGTGATATTGCTACCTGTGGTAAAAACAGAAGTACAATAGGATGTAGGTTTTTCTTCATTATTTTCGTATTAAATGAAGGACGTTTTATGAATTTTTTCGCCGGTACCCACATTACAAACTGTCCTAAGAAATCAAAGATAACAATTAAAAATACATAAAGATATAAGTCATCACTACTTTTAACAAAGGTAAAAATACTGATTACCCCAATAATTCTAATAACCACGTTTCTTATTGTTATTTTTTTGAAATCTTCTTTTCCTGAGAACAACCACGAGATATCAATCATTTTCGCGAACAGAGTAATCACTACTATTAATGGTATCACTCCACCCATCTGTGGAATACTAAATATAGCTATTATATAAACAGAAATTGCTAATATACTTGCGATAAGCTGAATCGCATATATATTCCAAAATGTACTACTTACATCACTTGCAGCAGCTATTTGCTTCGTACCATAAACACCAATACCTAACATCGCAAATAACGAGAAGTAACTTACAATAGAATTATAAAATACATAATTCCCCAAAGCTTCACTCGTGAAAATCCTAGTGACATATGGAACTGTTATTATCGGTAATATTATCGTTAAAATTTGATACGAAAGATTATATAAATAATTTTTTATTACTTTCATTATATTTCCTCATCATATATGAGAACCTCCAATATTAAAGGAGATTTCTAAATTTTTATTACTAGTATAAGTATACGTAATTTATCTCTATATTTCAACTATTTTTGTATTAATATTGGTTATCAATATTTTTTGAAATTCTAACCTTTCATGTTATAATTAATAATAATTAGTAACAAATTTTACAATATTTTAAAGGAGCGGAAAAATGATATACGCAGGAATATTAGCTGGTGGAACAGGAACTAGAATGGGAATAA
>CALIWM010000246.1:0-1843 GCA_938046645.1 uncultured Gemella sp.
TTCTGGCACTAATCGTTCACATGGAATATCAGCCGCCTTACAGAAGTCTTTGAATTGTTTTCCGTCCGACCAAGAATACTGACTAGATGTTGCATAAATCTGATCAAACTCACGATTGATACAGAAATCATAATCCTTATTAAAGCGTTCAAAGTAACCAGCTGACTTTAATGCTGTAGAAATTGAGCGTGGGTAATGATAACCTTGGTGAACTCTAGCTTGATTAATATATGTAGCTCTTCTAAATGGTGTAGGATCACATTCTAATACAATAACTTTCTGTCCTCTTTTCACACAAAAGAGAGCTGAATACAGCCCATATAATCCAGCACCAATGATAATTTTGTCATATCTTTCCATACTCTTTATCCCCATTTCCCACTCTTTGCAACATAAATTTTCGGTACGAAAATAATCCGAATTTCATACATAAAAAACATAAAATCACACTATAAATAATATACCAACATTGTGTTTTCCTCAACCTGATTCAAAGCGTGAACAAAGTTGATTTTTAATGAACTCCTGTTTACTAAATCTTTTTACTCACTTCATGTTGTAGCTCTTTAATACCAAGATATAAACATATATTTAGTTTAAAATGTACTTATATTTTCAAATAAGTCTATAGATTATAAAAGGAATTAACCCGCCTTGGAATTAATTCGTTCGGCCTTCCTTTGTGTAATTAATTGTCTACCACCACTAGAAGAATACTATATTTCTCCTAACAAAAGTTCCTTTATTGGCTTCTTATCGGGGTGCTATAATACTTATATATATTTATAGACCTATATTTTTAATAACAAAGGAGAACAAACGTGGATCAGCAAACCATCACAAAAAATAATACGCGTGTTGAACTTTACGATTGGATTCGCGTGATTGCAACATTATTTGTGGTCATCGGACATAGCGTATATCTAAAAATAGTCGTTGCCCACGGAGGAGTAGATTATCAATTACCACTCAATCTATCCCCTACATACTACGGTAAACTATTATCCTTCATCCGAGAGGGGCACTGGATCCTTGTATATTTTCATATGCCACTATTCTTTTTTCTATCTGGCGCTGTATTGGGACTGAAACCAATTAAAAGTTTATTTCATTTTATTAAATCTAAAATCAAAAGATTAATAATTCCTTTCTTTGCTGCAGGATTTTTCTTCATGTTACCAATAAAGTTTCTTGGAAATTTCTATACTTTTAACGGAATGAAACAAGCCATGTTAACCTATTGGCAAGGTGGTTTAGAGGCTGATGATGGTCATTTATGGTTCCTTGCAGCTTTATTTTGGTGCCTAGTAATATTTGCAATCCTTGTACATTTACTCAAAAAAATACATATTGATAATCCATTTATACCTTTTATCTTCTGCTTCATTATTGCTACACTTGCATCAAAATACAGTATCACCGATTTTATGGAAATCAATAATGGGTTAAAATTCATTCACTGGTTAGCAGCTGGATATGTATTTGAAAATTATCGTCGGTTATATAAGTTCTCATATATTCGTAGTGTGATAATCTGCATCATCTTTGTGGGTTTCCATTTATGGAATCGTCAAGTACATTTCTATAATCACTATTTTCTAGTTATCTTTGGAATTATCTTTTCCATTGCATTTGCAAATGTATTGTCTCCTCTATTTAAATACTTAGATGCAAATTTCCATAATGGATATCAACATTTTATAAATAAACTTTTTGTTATCTATCTATTTCATGATCCTCTCGAGTATTTAGTGCTTCGATTCTTCTTTAATAGAGATCTATTATCAACCTCTCTTGGCTGTTATGCGTACCTTTTTATGAGAACTATCGGAGTTATCCTAAT
>CALIWM010000247.1:0-3839 GCA_938046645.1 uncultured Gemella sp.
TGAAGAATTTGAAACAAGTAAACTAATTAAGGAATTTTTGGCAAAAAACAATATTGAATTTTTTGAGATTATAAATACTGGTGTGGTTGCGACAATTTATAATGATGATGAGAAAAATGGTAAAAATCATACTGTTGCGACGAGGGCAGATATTGATGCGTTGCCAATTTTTGAGGAAAATGATGTGGAGTATAAGTCGAAAAATCTTGGAAAAATGCACGCTTGTGGGCATGATGGACATACAACAGTATTGCTTGCAACGTGTAAAATTTTGATGCAAAATCAAGAAAAACTTCCACACGATGTTGTCGCAGTTTTTCAATACGGTGAAGAACAAGCTCCAGGTGGAGCAAAACCTATGATAAATGCTGGTTGCTTACAAGATGTTGATGCAATATTCGGAGCTCATCTTTGGACACCACTTTCACTAGGAACTTTAGGTTATAGTTATAGTAAACTATGTGCTGCTGCAGATAGATTTGAAGTTAAAATAAATACTAAGGAAAATGCAAACATTATTGCTGCAGAATTTGTCAGTATGACTCAACAAATAGTTTCACGATTTTCTAAACCGAGAGAGACGCTTGTCATCACCTTAGGAAAATTAGAAAGTTCTGTTAAAGAAGCAAGCATTACTGGAACTATTAGACATTTCAATAAAGATCTTCATAAAATGGTTTTAACAAAACTTCAAAATCTATGTGAAGCCTTAGAAAATGAATATCCTGGTACTAATATAGAATTTATATATTACGGAGGTTATCCACCTCTTATAAATCACAAAAAAGGAACAATAGAAATACAAAAAGCAACTTCTAAGATCCTTCCAGATATTAAACAATTAGAGATTGAACCGTTAATGATTGGGGAAGATTTTGCATATTATGTTGAAGAAGTACCCGGTGCATTCTTCTTAATTGGTGCCGGAAATTCTACATTCGCTAAGTATCCACACCACCACCCAAATTTTGATTTTGAAGAAGAAGTAATGAAACAAACAGCTTCAATTTTCTTAACACTAGCATTCGATTCTGCTAATGTAATAAGCAATCTTAAGGGGGAACAATAGCTATGAATACACATTTAGTTACTATCTACGGTAAAGGCGGACATGGAGCTGAACCTCACGAAGCCATAGATGCAACAATTATTGCTGGTGAATTTGTAAGAAAAACCACAAAATATAAAAATCTAGAAATAATATCTGTAAAAAGTGGTGATGCTTTTAATGTAATCTCTGGTAAGGCAGAAATTAACTTAAAAACAGATAATTTAGAACAATTGAAATCAATACTAGCTTCACTGCTTATATATTATGGTGAAAAGACTAGATTTGAAATAATAGAAAATTAAAAAGACTGAGAGTAACTTGAAATCAGGATTTCATAGAAATCTTCAAGTTACCTCAGCCTTTATTTTTAATAATTTATTTCTGTAATATTTCCTTCACCCTTCTTTGTAATTCAGGTACTACTTCTTCAATAAACCATGGATTTTTATTATGCCAACGGAAATTCAATGGTGAAGGATGAACAATTGGGAAATAACGTGGCAAGTACTGTTTATAATTATATACAGTTTCCGTTAGATTCTGTTTTTTATCATTTCCCAAGTAATAATCTTGTGCATATTTTCCCACAAGAATAATAAGTTCAAGATTAGGCATAAGTTCTAAAACTTTTGAATGCCATTTATGAGCGAAGTTCTTACGTGGAGGTAAATCCCCACTTTTTCCTTTACCAGGATAATAGAAATCCATTGGAACTACACCTATTAAACCAGATTTATAAAATATTTCATCATCTATTCCCATCCACTCGCGAAGTTTAACACCACTTTTATCATTGAAGAAAATCTTACTTTCTTGAGCTTTAATACCAGGAGCTTGCCCTACAATTAATATTTTTGCTGTGCTTGGCGCGGAAAATAACGGTTCTATTCCTTCATCAGTATATTTTTTATTATCATTATCTGCCATTATTTCTTTTTTCAATTGTTCAAAACTATTCATAATTTTCCCTCTAGAAATTATTTTCTAATTAATTCAACTACCGCTTCAACAGCTGCCGTCCCTGGGAACATATCTACTGGTTGAATACGTCTAATTTTATATTTTCTTGTTAGACCTTTTAAGTCACGTGCTAATGTAGATGGATTACAGCTCACATAAACAATTTTCTTAGCATCAACTGCTAATAAGTTTTTAGCTAATGGTCCAAGACCTACACGCGGTGGATCTACTATTGCAACATCAAAATTAATTCCTTTTTTCTTCCAACGTGGAACTATTTTATTAGCATCCCCTGCAACATAAGTACAGTTTGTTAAGTTGTTTAATTTAACATTGTCATTAGCATCTTTTATCGCAGCAGGAATAATATCTACACCATATACTTCTTTACAGTTACGGCTAACATATTGACCAATTGTTCCAACTCCACAAAATGCATCTAATACAACATCTGTTTCTTTCAGTGCAGCAAACTCAACTACTTTATCATAAAGTTTTTTAGTTGCTGGTGGATTTAATTGGAAGAATGATTTTGCCGAAAGTTCATACTTAATATCTCCGATTTTTTCAACGATATAATCTGAACCATATAAAGTAACACTTTCAGTTCCCATTACCAGGTGATCTTTATCATTAGTAATATTTAGTATTATACTTTTTACAATTCTTTCACGCTTAAGTTCATTAACGACCTTATCCATGTTTTTAATCTTATCTGTATTTGCTACGAATGTTACTTGAACATCTCCATTATAGAATGATGTTCTAGTCGCAATATATTTCACACCGTAATTCTTTTTATTTGTAGAGATTTCTACTTTATATTTTCCTAGTAATTTCTTAGCTAAGTTTGTTATTTTATTACCATTCTCATGTAATGCTAAATCTTCATTAATTTCTACTAAATCATTAGAACCTTCTTTGTACAATCCTGCAATAACTCGTCCATTTCTAACAGCTAGTGGAAATTGATTTTTATTACGATACCCTTCTGTTACAGGACTCGCTAATGTTTTTAGTACTAATTTATCAGGTTTTGGTAGTCTGTAATATTTATCAAAAGCATCTAATAAAATTGTACGTTTATACTCAAGTTGTTTTTCATAACTAACGTGAGCTAAACCATATGCTCCACTTTCTGCATACTCACGTTTGATTTCTACTCTGTGTGGACTAGGTTCTTTTACTTTAACAAGTTTACCAATAATGTATTTTGGTGTTTCCTCAACTATTTCACAAACTATCACTTCGTCAGGTAGGGCACCTTTTACGAAAGTAATTTTCTTTTTATAATATCCTATCCCCTCACCATTAATTCCTATTTTCTTAATTGTAAGCAAGACATTTAATTTTTTACCGTTTTTATTTTTCATCATATCCTCATTCATAAAGATAAGCTGAGTAAAAGCAAAACACTCCCACTTCAGCTTATCCAATTCTACTATTATTTTATAGTTTTAATTTCGTTATCTAATTCTTCTACTAATGCAATTAATCTGTCAATTTGAGTTAAATCAACTTTTTCAGGTTCAATATTTTCTAACTCGCTTGCAAAATCTTCAAATTTTGTTTTTAATTCTTCTAAAATATTATTAGGCATAACATTCTCCTTTTTTGTTCTCTATTCCATTATAATATAAATTCATAAAAATTCAACTCATAACACAAAAATTGATAAATTATTTTATCAGTATAATAATTAGTATTTTTTCTAAAACACTCTATTTTTTTCATTTTAGTGTTAAATTGATTATTATCAGCTAAAAGAACATATTGTTTATGTAAATATTATCAATAGACATTTAAGGCGTTTTAAGGTACTATTAAG
>CALIWM010000248.1:0-2396 GCA_938046645.1 uncultured Gemella sp.
ACCTATTACAAAAACTACATAAAGAACAACCCTTCGGCTATGTGTTTGTGAGCCACGACATTGGACTGCTACAAGCCGTAACAGATCGAATCCTAGTGATGAAAGACGGACAAATCGTGGAAAACATTGAATCAAAACGACTCAAAGAAGCAGTACACCCGTATACACAAGCACTAGTAGAAGCGAGTGTGTAAAAAGGAAAGAGCCCCTGTTTGGAACAGGGGCTCTCTTTATGTCATATTTATTAATTAAGTAAGTAATGGTGATATAGGTGAATATAAATAAGTTTATCTTAAGTATAAATATTATAAAATAAATTAATTTTACTAATATATGCAGGAGAATTTGTTAATTTGTAGAAATATATAAATATAAGATGAAGTGTGTATTAATGTTTAGGAGGTATTATTATGGAGTTTGAAGGCCTTATTAAATCACATGTTCAGCGTATTAAAACATTAAAAAATGACATTTTGACAGAAGAAGCAACGAAAACTTCGTTAATTATGCCTTTTTTCAGAATCCTTGGATATGATGTATTTAATCCAAACGAATTTATGCCTGAGTTTGTTGCTGATGTGGGTCTTAAAAAGGGGGAAAAGGTAGACTATGCAATAAAATTTGATAATGAACCAGTTATTTTGGTTGAGTGTAAATCAATTAATGAAAAACTAGAAAAACATGATTCTCAACTATATCGTTATTTTGGTACAACAACGGCTAAATTTGCGATTCTTACGAATGGAATTGTGTATAGATTTTATACAGATATTGATGAACTTAATAAAATGGATGAAGCTCCATTTTTAGAAATCAATTTGTTGGAGTTACGTGATGAACAAATAGCAAAATTACAGCACTTTACAAAGGAAAATTTTGATAAGGAGGCTATCTACGATTCTGCAGAAGGCTTGAAAAATGAAGCTCAAATACGACAAATTCTTAAAGATGAAATTGATAATCCTAGTGAGGAATTAGTTAAATTTATATTAGGAAAAGGTGTATATAATCGAGCAAAGACACAGTCTGTTATCGAAAAGTATACGCCAATTGTAAAGAATGCATTTGATTACATTATAAAAGAAATGCTTAGTAAGAAGATTGAGACTGCTTTTGCGAATACTGAATCTACGGGTGTAAGTGAACCACAATCTGACAATGAAGGTATAAATACTACTGAGGAAGTAGAGAACAAAATTGTTACAACCGAAGAAGAGCTTGAATCATATTATATTGTCAGAGCAATTCTTAGTAAATATATAAATGTAGACCGCATTACTTATAGTGATAAAGAAAGCTATTTTGCAATTATTTTAGATGATCATATTACTAAATGGTTATGTCGTATTTACATTAAAAAGAATAAGAAATATATAGGCATTGTAGAAAACGGTGAAAAAACTAAATATTTGATTGAAAATATTAGTGATATATATGGATATGCTGATAAATTGGTTCAGCGATTACAGGTTTTAGATATGAAGTGAGTATACTTATAAAGTATTGTTGTCTCGAATTCTATATACTGAGGTGAATAATATTTATGAATAATTTGAGAGGCATTTCAAATAAGATAGATAAAGCTTTAGATCAGTTATATGAAAAGGATGCATATTTAATTTGTTTTAATGATAAATTTCATGTAAGTGAACGATCTATAACACATAAATTAGGTGGGTATCTCGCTCGATTATTTGAAAGCTATGATGTAGATTGTGAGTACAATAGATTTGGTTATGAGGGTAAATTTGTTGAAAAATTAAAGCAGAACGTAATACCAGATATTATTATTCATAAGCGAGGTCAATGTAATAATTTTATTGCGATAGAAGTAAAAACTTGGTGGAATAAATCTAAAGTTTCGGTTGATAAAGATAAATTGATTGAGCTTACAAAGTCTAAATATAGCTATAAATATGGAATTAGTTTAGTCATTAATAAAAATAGAGATAAAGTATCTAAGATGATTTTTTATAATGGTGAAGAACTTAATAGCTAATATATAGAAAAAAGAGACTCTTTGGTAGAGCCTCTTTTTTAGTTCTATACAATTGTTAGTTTTAAATTGATAGTATGTTTACACGAAGGACAGTCTGGATAGTCCAAAAGTCCAGCAAATTGGGATTTAATCTCTTTCTTATGTTGTAATATTTGTGTATTTATTTTGGACTTTGCGAAGTCTTATAATTTTTCCAACTGAGACTGATATTTTTTGTTATAACAGATATTAGATGTTTTGTGAGCTCTATTTATTTTCGTATCAAGGAAAGATTGAACAGATTCTTTATGGTTACCATTATTACATCTAATAAAGCATATAATCCTTATTATTTTTAAGCCTCCTTCATAATCCTCCCTTACGATAAAAGAAATCATATGTTTTCTTTCAGAAAGAG
>CALIWM010000249.1:0-3983 GCA_938046645.1 uncultured Gemella sp.
CTAATCTTCCAACAGGTACTACACGTTCATTAACATTTTCAAAAAAGTCTTTTACACATGTACGATCCTTTTCATCAGACATTGAAGTAATTACTTTTTCTGGTTTGTAGAATAGGTAATATCTCTTATTTTCTTTTAATAAACGTACTCCTTCAACAATAATAATGTCACTTGGTTCAGCTTTAACACCTAATTCCTTGACTACTTCTCCATTAACACTTACTTTACCATCTAGAATAAGCTGTTCAGCCTTTCTTCTTGATGTATATCCTGATGCAGCTATTAATTTTTGCAATCTTTCTGCCATCTTGCCCTCCTAATTTTGTAAAAATTTATTTATTTCTTCACTACTAACAATTTCCGATTTCGGTAATTGTTCTAAACTTTCTAATCCAAAAACATCTAAAAATATATCAGTTGTTTCATATAGCTTTGGTTTACCAATAGTATCTAATGTTTTATTAGAAACAATAAGCTCCTTACTAACAAGAGAGTGTAATATAGAATCACTACTTACACCCCTTATTTTATCAATTTGAACTTTTGTTATCGGTTGATTATATGCAATAATCGCTAAAGTCTCTAAAGAAGCTTTAGATAACTTAACAAGGTTTTTAGAAATAACAGCTTTCTTAATAACCTCAGCCATTTCTTCTCTTAATAACATTTTATAAGTTGTACCAAACTTCTTAATAATTAAAGAATTATTAGCATTATTATACTCCTCACAAAAAACATTAAGCATATTTTCAGCTTCATGAGGCTCAACTTCCATAAAAGTAGAGAAATATTCAATATTAAGCCCTTCTTCACCTTTCATAAAAAGTAAAGCCTCAATTATTTTTTTTATCTCATCTAATAACATATTAATTTTCCTTTGATTTATATTCTAGAATGATTTCACTATCATTGTCAACACATACCAACTCTTGATCTTTAATCATCGCTAGTATTCCCATAAATACCAAAACAACTTCGTTCTTTTGAGAATATGATTTAATCAAATCAAAAAATGACATATTTCTTTTGTTTTTAAACTTATTGACTAGTTCTTCTTTCACTTGTTCGAAAGAAACTTCTCTTCGATAACTTACTAAAGATACTTCACTTTCTTTATCTTCAAGAGATCTAAGAATATTTTCCATCGCTCGTAATAATCTCGAAGAAGGCATTCTTAGAGTTTCAACACTACCCTCTACCTCGATATTCATACTCTCTTTATCTAAAAATTGAGCTCTAATCTTCTGAAGATTATCAAGTTTCTCACTAAGTTCTTTATAATTTTTATAATCAAGAAGTTGTTGCACTAAATCTTCTTCATCTTCTATAGTTTCATCTTCGAACTTAGGTAGCAAATTTTTACTTTTTATATGTAGCAATGTGGCTGCCATCACAATATATTCTTCTGCATTTTCTAATGAAAATTCATCACTATTATTTATATATTCCAAATAACTCTCTGTTAAACGGGCTATAGGTATATTATAAATATCAATCTCCATCTTTTCAATTAAATGCAAAAGTAAATCAAGTGGACCTTGAAAAACCTCTAAGTTAACATTATACATTTATTTTATCCTTTAATTAATCGTTTTCCTTGGATGATTCGTCATCATTCTTTTCGATTTATTTCCCTCTAGACTAGAGAAATATAATTTTAAACTATGAATATTTTTTAAACCTAAAAGCTCTTGAACTTCTTCAGCTGGTACTTTATCTTCAAGTAGGTGAATAGCTAGAGAATTTCTAAAATTCATAGTATTTAATTCTTTAGTTAATCCCAAATCTTGCTGACGTTTTTTAAATATTTTCCAAAAACCTTGGCGACTAATCCCTTCACCATCATGATTTAAGAATAACTTACTGTCATCTTTGATGTTTGGATACTCTTTTTTCAACTCTACAATATAATTTTCTATAGCTTCCACAGATTCTTTATTAAGAGCTATTGTTCTATATCCATCTTTTTTTCTATATTTTAGATATCCGATAGTTGTATTAACATCTCTAAGTTCTAAATTAATACACTCAGTTGGTTTAATACCAATCGAATATGATAATTCAAATATAGCTTTATCCCTATACCCCATTAAATTTTTTGTATTAACATCCAAAATTCTAGAAATTTCATGTCTAGTAAAAACCACTAAATCTTGGTGTTCACCTTTGTCAATATGAACATCAATATTTATTCTGTTAGGAATAATTTTTTCAAACCATAAATACTCTACAAAAATATGAACAGTAGAGATTGTTCTTGAAAGGGTTGCAGAAGAATATTCTTTCTCTCTTAAATAATCAATATATCTAGAAATAAATTCTTCATTTAACCAAGAATAGTCTTGTGTTGAATATCCCTTCTCTTCTAAATATAAAAAGATTTTCTTTAAATCCCTATCATAAGAATTAATAGTGTTCGTAGAAAACTCTTTCCTATTTAGTAAAAATTCATTGAAATTTTTTAATACTGTCTCGATCATAAAATTACCCCCTTAGTATTAAAATTACCCTAATTTTTATTTCTATATTGATTATATCATCTATAAAACTTTATGTAAATGCATTTACAACAAATTTTAGCTAAATATAAAAAAATTCAAGACGCTTTTCTATGATAAAAAATGATATCTAAAATCGCCTTGAAATTTTATTATTTTATATTTTTTTTCTTCCAAACTTGTGGTAAATAATTGTAACAAAAAATAGATTAATACATATAATAACTAAAGGTACCAAAATTGCTTTATTCAGGTAATATTTAGACATTGCTGCCCCTAATATTACTCCAGTTAAAAACACCGAAATAAGGGTAAAGTATATTAATAATGGGATTTTACTCTCTTTCTTTTTCAAAACAACAAACTTATATAAATGTTCGCTCATAGAACGTAAGTTCCCCGTACAAAATACACTAGCAAAAACTAAATTATTTACTTTTCTAAAACCATCAAATTGAATAGCACAAATAAAAGAAATAACGATCGGTCTAATATCTAAACCAAAATACTTATACTTAATCAGAATTACAAATAAAGCAAAAATTTGTATAAGTAATAAAAAATAAATATGTTTAAATATAGATAACTCCTTATATTTTGTTTCAATACACTTACTCACTAATACTCCTACTACAAAAGATAGGATAGGTATTGAGTAGTGTAAAACCTCTCGAAAGTTACCTTCTATTAAATCTATACCAACAAAAATCAAGTTACCGGTCTGTGCATTTGCAAATATACCATCACAATTAACAAAAGTATATGCATCGAAAAATCCACCAACCATTGTTAATAATAAGCAGAATATAAGTTGCTCATGAACAGGAAGATTTTTATTAATTAAAGTCTCACGTAAATTCATACTTTATAAATCAACTCCTTACATATTCTAATCAAAAATTGTATCCCAATTTTTAGGATCTTTATAACATTCAAAACACATCTCTAATTGTTTTTTCGTAGTTCTAGTTAATGATAATTCTGGCAAATTATCAAGTGTATAGAATTCTGCACCAAGAGTTTCTGTATTTTCATTAAAACTATGACTAATATATTCACATAAAACAAATATTTTAACCATTCCTAATGGAAAGTTCACATGATGATGCCTATTATAATCTAATACAGCGACAACTTTTAACGGTTGTACAACAGCACCAGCTTCTTCACTTGCTTCTTTTATAACATTTTCTCGAATACTTACATTAACATCTTGATATCCTCCAGGAAGAGCCCATTTCCCATCTAGCTGTTCTTTTACCAATAATACCTTATTATCTTTAATTATCGCAGCTCTTGTCTCAACCTTAGGTGTTTGATAACCAATTTCAGAAGCAAAGTCCATTTTAATTTTTTCAATAGGTAAATCATACTTATAAGATAGCATCTCACAAGCAATATCACGAATTCTCTCAGAACGTTCTCTATCAAATTTATCTTTACTATACGCTAAACTACATTGTGCTAAAAACTGTAATTCCTGAG
>CALIWM010000250.1:0-2568 GCA_938046645.1 uncultured Gemella sp.
TTTGTCAGCTAAGTATCCTTTAACTACTGGTGATTTAACTTCAGCTAAGTCTTGTGCTGGTGTCCAGTCTCCGTATGTAACTTCTCCTGTTACCAAGTTCACTTTTGCTTCACGTGTGAATGTAGCTTCTTGTGTTACTGTTTTTGGTGTTCCATCTTCGTTTAACACTGGAGTTCCATCTTCGTATACGTATGTGATTGTACGTGTTACTGTTTTGTTTAGATCTTTTTCTTCTAATCCAGCTGGGTATTTAGGTCCATCTGGATTGTTTGGATCTACTGGAGTTCCTGGTGTTTTTGGTTGATCTGGTGTTACTGGTACTACACGTTCTTTAAGCGTTACTGTGTATTCTTGGTCAGTATCAACATCTTTATCAAATACTCCATCTGTTGGGTATGTATTAGATACTAATTCATATCCTTTGTTTTGAGCTTCTTTGATCTTCGCAGCGATTTCATCTACTTTTGTAAGTTTATCTCCACCTTTACCTGTTTCAGTTATTGGTGTATTAGCTTCAACTTGTTTAACATTTCCATCTTTATCTTGGTAAACAAATGTTGTCTTAGCTTTTTGGATAGCTGTGTAAGTCACTACATATTCATAATCTTCATCTGTAGCTGTTGTTGCTTGTACTGGCACTTTTTCTACACTTGCAATGTATCCTTCTTTTTGAGGTACTGCAAGTTCTGGAAGGTCAGTGCTTTGGCCATTAGTACCTTCCCAGTTAATGTAAATTGGTTTTCTATTAGCATCTACTTCTGCTTCATTTTTATTATTTACTTGGATAGTCCCTGTATAACTTACAGTTTGTTGCGTTGGTTCAAATACTTGTTGTCCAGCAAGACCCTTAACATCATCTGCATATACGTATTTAATTGTACGGTTTACTTCTTCTACTTTTGTTTTCTTAACATAGTAATAAAGAACATAGTTTACAAAAGCTCTAGGCTTCACTCCATATTTTTTTAGCTCTTCTGGTGTGTAAATATCTTCAGCACGTTTTTCTCCAAGATTTAAAGTACCTTTTGTTCCTTTAGCTGGAACATCAACACGGATATACTCAACACCCTTGATAGTTTTAGTTAAATCAGGAATTTGATTTGAAACATCATATTTTTTCCCTAAAATATTCTTAGTTTCATAACCTCCTTCTTCTTTAGGAGAGCCATCCCCATTATATTCAGTTGGTTCATACCCTATCTCTTTACCTGTTTCTATATCCACTAGTGTAATTGTGACTGCACCAGTTTCATTAGGATCAGCTCCTCCCGGAATTGAGTTATATGTCCATCCATTTGCAACCTTAGTACTTATATTTTCTTCTCCTCCATTAAGAGGCGTTCCACCTGTTACCGTAAGAGTAGCTGCTGTTTTATCAGTATCACCAACTATACTACCATTCTTAACTCGCCCTAACTCATCATATACAAATCTACTATACTCATCTGAAAATGTACGATTTGTTATAACTTTCTCGATTCCAACTTTAGCCAAATCCATCGAAAGCACTGAACCTTCTTGAATCGCACCATCAATTACTTCTATTTCTAATTCTGTCGGCGATTTTACAGTAGCTTTTACTGTAAAGTTTGTATCACGTCCGTCATTTAGAATCCAGACATTGTTTTTATTGGCTTGAACATTACTCCAACGGTTAGCTGGTCGATAAGTTATACTATCATCTTTATTAGTATTTGTGGCAGTGTTTTTTGAACCATCAATTGTTTTGAAATATGTGAAATCATCATTTGGTAATGTAATTGTAAATTTAGAACCTTTACCATAGCGTACATCACTATCAGTATTAATAACTACTGCATCACTCTTTCTATTACGTTTACTTCCTGTGTATTCTAAAATATTATCTGTCCTAAGATTAACAGAAGTAGGTTGTTTTTGTGCATTTGGTTTTGTAGCCTTACGCGTATATGTATGTTCTACTACTTGTTGTCCGTTTACACTTATACTTGCCACATACTCTTTATCTTCAACGATATCTGGCGCTACATATCCTGCAGCTGTTAAGTTTTCTACATAAAAAGTTGTTACAGCATAATTTTTCGCCTTATCATTCCATCTAATTGTGTAAGTAGTAGTTCCTACTTCGTTCGGAATAGCTGGTTGTTCAGCAAGACGCTCTTCATAAGTCTTACCATCTTTCTTACGTTGAGACCAGAATGGATTTTCTCCTCCTCTGCTTCCTGTAGAGTTAGTAGTTACTGCAGATACAACTTCTCCAATTACAGTTTTTCCATCTGTCGCTGTAATTTTTGTTACACCTGGTTTAAAACCATCTCCAAATCCAGCTAAATTTTTCAGTTCTATTGTTGTTGTATCTCCATTTTGAGCTTGAGAAGTATCAAAAACAACATTTATTCCCCACGCCTTAGGCACTGTATTCGCATCATTGACAGTTATATAGGCATTGTTAACTGTTACAATTGCAGTACCATTTCTGATAACACCTTTACCAGTAGTAGTTTTTTCACCACTTGTTGCATCAGTTAGAATAGCTTCCACTTTACCACGGTGTCCAGCACGTTGCATTGTTACGTACACTGCTTCGAT
>CALIWM010000251.1:0-23661 GCA_938046645.1 uncultured Gemella sp.
AGGGAAGACTTCGCAAAGTTAGGTACTATAACGGTAGTTATTATGATTCAGTAAAATACGGAATACTGCGTGAAGAGTTTTTTAATAGCCAAATTGAAAATGAACATTCTAATAAATTATAATAACTTTAACCTTACAAAAAGCGACTAACATAATGTTAGTCGCTTTTTACTTATATTTAAACTATATTATTTTGTTTTTTTCTTAGGTGCATGGATACACATATCGATACAGTCAGCCATTGCTTCATATAAAGCTTCTGAGTATGTTGGGTGACCATGGATAATATCCATAACGTCATCAATTGTCATCTCTGTTTGAATTAAAGTAGACCCTTCGTTGATTAACTCAGCTGCAACTGGTCCTACAATATGGATACCTAAGATTTCTCTGTATTTAGTATCCATAATTACTTTAACGAATCCTTCACCTTGGTTAGATGCTAGTGAACGTCCATTAGCTGCAAAGTTGAATTTACCAACTTTGATGTCATATTTTTCACGAGCTTGTTCTTCAGTTAAACCAACCATTGCGATTTCTGGGTGAGTGTAGATTGCTGCTGGAGTAGCTTTAAGATCAACTTTTTTGTGATGACCCATTGCGTTTTCAGCTGCAACTTCTCCCATCTTGAATGCTGCGTGTGCTAACATCTTAGTTCCGTTAATATCACCAGGAGCGTAAATACCTTCAACAGATGTTTCCATATATTCGTTAACTTTAACGCGACCACGTTCCATTTCGAATTGATCTGCTAATTCTCCAAGACATGTGTTGTCTGGAACACGTCCAATAGATAATAATACTTTATCTGCAACGATATCTTCTTTTCCTTCAACTTTAACTACTACTTCTTGACCTTTGTCAACGATTTCTAATAATTTAGTTGATGTAAGAACTTTAATACCTTGTTTTTTGAATTGTTTTTCTAATGCTGCAGATGCATCTTTATCCATTCCAGCGATTAAACGATCAGCCATTTCAACGATAGTTACTTCAGATCCGAAAGTAGAGAATGCTTGTCCTAACTCTGATCCGATAACTCCACCACCGATAACAGCTAAACGAGCTGGTACTTCATTAATATCTAAGAATTCATCACTTGTAAGAACTTTATCACTATCCATTCCTGGAATATTAATTCTACTTACTTTTGATCCACCAGCTAAGATTACTCTGTCAGCATCAATTGTTTCTTTTCCATCAACAGAAACTTTTTTATCAGCTGTTAATTGTCCAACACCGTTAAACACTTTAACACCGTAAGATTTAAGTAATCCTCCAATTCCTCCTGATAGAGTTTTAGAAATTTTATTCTTAACTGCTACAGTTTGCTCCATGTCAACTGAGAATGCATCATTTACAAGTTTAATACCACGGTCTTTTGCAGAACGGATGTGGTTGATAATTTCAGCATTGTGTAGGAATGTTTTTGTTGGAATACATCCACGGTTTAGACATGTTCCACCTAATTCACGGTTTTCTACCAATGCAACTTTACCACCTAGTTGAGCAGCTTTAATAGCTGATACATATCCAGCAGGTCCTCCACCAACAACTACTACGTCATATTCTCCACGACGTTCACGTTTAGGTGCTACTTCTCCTGCTTTAGTTTCAGGTACTTTAACATCTGCTGCAACTTCTTTAACGATTTCTTGAGCTGCTGCAGTAGCGCTGTCTCCTCCAGGAACTGCTTCTCCAGGTTGTCCAATCCATGCAATAGTTTGAACTACTGGTACAACTGATCCAGCTGGGTGTACGATTTTTAATAAAGTTCCGCTTGCTTCAGCTTCAACTTCCATATTTACTTTATCTGTTACGATTTCAAGTAAAACTTCACCTTCTTTTACTTCGTCACCTTCTTGCTTAAACCATTGTACGATTTCGCCTTCTTCCATTTCACTTCCGGCTTTTGGCATAATAACTTCTACTGCCATGTTATAATCACTCCTTAATACACTTTTCTCTTATTTTCTTCTATATATTATATCATTATTAGATTAGTAATGATAGTGGATTTTCGATAGCTTCTTTCAGAGTCTTCATGAATTTAGCTCCTTCTAATCCGTCAACAACACGGTGGTCCGCTGTTAATGTTAATGTCATGATAGGTCTTACAGTAACCTCACCATTGAATACTACTGGTTTTGGTACAGTAGCACTTACACCTAAAATAGCTGTATTTGGTTGGTTAATGATTGGTACAAAGCTCTTAACTCCATACATACCTAAGTTACTAATTGTAAATGTAGAATCTGCCATTTCATCTGGTTTTAATTTACCAGCAAGAGCTTTTGTTGTAATTTCTTTAGAAGCTACTACAAGCTCTTTAAGGCTCATCTTATCAGCACCTTTAATTACAGGTACTACTAATCCACTATCCATACCAACAGCGATTGATAAGTTTACATAGTGGTGTAAATACATTTCTTTTTCATCACTTGATAAAGAAGCATTTACATATGGGTGTTTCATTAATGATTTGATTACAGCTAATGAAATGAAGTCAGTAACTGTTGCTTTTTTACCTGTTTCTTCGATAATTGCATCAACAACTTTTTTACGTAAAGCTAATAATTCAGTCATATCAACTTCAACATTTACAACGAATGTTGGTGCACTGAAGTAAGATTCACTCATACGTTTAGAAATAACTTTACGCATTGGTGACATTGGTACAGTTTCAACAACACCCCATTGATTTTCATTAGGTGCTTTAGCAGATTTAGCGCTTGCTGGTGCAGCAACTTCAGCAGTTGCAGCAGCTGCACTTGCACTTCCGTTAAGAACAGAAAGAACATCTGCTTTCATAATTTTACCTTTTGGTCCAGTTCCAACGATACCGTCGGTATTAATTCCTTCAACTTCTGCAATACGTGCAGCAAGTGGAGACATTTTAGCTTTTGCATTTAGTTTATAATCAACTACATCTTCTTTATGAACACGACCTTTAGCTCCAGTACCTTTTACTTGAGATAAGTCGATTCCGTTTTCACGAGCATATGCTCTAGCCGCTGGTGTAGCACGAAGACCAGAATTGTCAAATACTACTACTTCTTGAGCAGGTGCTGCTTCAGCTTTAGCTTCAACAACAGTTTCTTCCACTGGTGCCGCTGCAGCCGCTGGTGCTGCTCCAGCTCCAGGTACAGCTTCTCCAGGTTGTCCAATCCATGCAATAGTTTGAACTACTGGTACAACTGATCCAGCTGGGTGTACGATTTTTAATAAAGTTCCGCTTGCTTCAGCTTCAACTTCCATATTTACTTTATCTGTTACGATTTCAAGTAAAACTTCACCTTCTTTTACTTCGTCACCTTCTTGCTTAAACCATTGTACGATTTCGCCTTCTTCCATTTCACTACCGGCTTTTGGCATTATTACCTCTACTGCCATATTCTATTCACATCCTTCACTAACTAAATTTTTATTTTTTGTTTACAGCTTTTCTAATAGTTTCTTTGATGTCTTCTACATCAGGTACAACTAATTTTTCTAAGTTTTTAGCTGATGGAATGTGTGTGTCAGCACCAGCAACACGGTAAATTGGGCTATCTAGGAAATCAAATGCATCGCTCTCTGCAATACGAGCTGCGATTTCTCCACCGAATCCACCAGTCTTGAATGAATCGTGACAAATCACTAATTTTCCAGTTTTCTTAACTGATTCAACGATTAAATCAGTATCTAATGGTACTAAAGTAATTGGGTCAAGAACTTCTACTGAAATTCCTTCTTCTTTTAGTTCTTCAGCAGCTTTTAAGCTACGCTCTAATAATCTTCCCCAACATACTAATGTTACATCAGTACCTTCTACTTTGATATCACCTTTACCGATTACACCAATTTTACCTACTTCAACCTCACCTTTACGTCCAAATAACGCTTTTGGTTCGATGTAGATAACTGGGTTGTTATCTCTAATTGCTGCTCTTAAGATTGAGTAAACATCTCCTGCAGTTCCTGGTGCTACTACTTTAAGACCTGGAATGTGACAGAACCATGCTTCTAGAGCTTTACAGTGCTGTGCAGCAGCACCTGTTCCTGAACCAGATGCACAACGGTATGTAACTGGTACTTGTACTTCTCCACCTAACATGTAACGCATTGGTGCAGCTTGGTTAACGATTGCATCCATACCGATTGTTACGAAGTCCATGAATGTTACGTCAACGATTGGGCGCATACCAACAGAGGCAGCCCCTGCAGCAGCACCACAGATTGCAGCTTCACTGATTGGTGTATCGATAACACGTTCAGGTCCAAATTCTTCTAACATACCAACTGTAGTACCGAAGTCTCCTCCGAAGATACCAACATCTTCACCCATTAAAAATACATTTTCATCTTCACGCATTTCGTGAGTCATAGCTTCTTTTATGGCTTCACGAACTGTCATAATTTTTGTTTCTTTAGTCATAACTATTAATCTCCTATTATATAAAATATTATTTAAAATTATTTTAACTTAAAATATTAGTCAGCGTAGTTATCTTGGAACGCTATTGCACCATCAGCAAATGGTGATTCTTTCGCAAATTCTACAGCATCATCGATAGTTGCTTTTGATCTATCTTCGATTTCTTTTAATTCTTCTTCTGTAGCAATTCCGTTTTCTAATAAGTAGTTTTTATATTTTACGTTAGGATCTTTAAGCTTCCACTCAGCTACTTCTTCACGACTACGGTATTTACCTGCATCTGATGCAGAGTGTCCAAACCATCTGTAAGATACTGCTTCTACTAAAACAGGTCCTTTTCCACTTCTAGCGTGTTCGATAGCTTCTTGCATTGCATCATATACTGCTAATACATCGTTTCCGTCTGGAACATGAATACCTTTGATTCTGTATGAAGCTGCACGTTCAGTAATTTCTTTAACACGCATACATCTTTCTTGAGCCATTGAGATACCATATTTATTGTTAATTACGTAGAAAATAAGTGGTAAATCCCAGTTAGATGCCATGTTTAAACATTCGTGGAAACTTCCTTCGTTAGTAGCTCCGTCACCCATACAACAAATAACAACGTTACCTGTTTTTTTCATTTTTTGAGCTAGAGCAGCACCAGTACTTAGACCGTGTCCTCCACCAACGATACCATTACATCCCATGTTTCCTTGTTCAAGGTCATAAATGTGCATACTTCCTCCACGACCTTTACACTGACCTGTTTCTTTACCTAGGATTTCAGCCATCATACGATCAATTTCAATTCCTTTTGCAATTGTTTGACCGTGCCCACGGTGATTAGAAAACATTAAGTCTTCTTTTCTTAATGGATAGATAGCACCAACGTTTGCTGCTTCTTCTCCTACTGAATAGTGAGTCATACCGTGAACTAAACCACGAGAGTATAGTTTACTCAACTCCATATCAAAATCTCTAATAAGCTGCATTAGTTCGTACATTTCTAAATGCTCTTGTTTAGTTAAATCTTTTGATGTTTTTACCATAATAACCTCCAAAGTTTGTATATATATTTATTAAATGTATATAAATTATTTATTAATCATATATTACACTATTAATATACTATTTTTCACGAAAAATGTCAAATCTATAATCACAATATAATAATAATATTTATCTCGGTAATATTATTCGATTTAAATACCAACATAAAAATTTGTTGTACTAATACAGTAGTAAAGAAAGCATTTTCCTATATATCTTATATACATTTTATTTTTATCAACCTGTCGTATTAAAATGAAAAATACACGGATACAGATTTTTAAAAATAAGAATTATACTATTTCTCAATTTTTTATATATAATTTTTTTTTAGTAATTAATATTTCCCCATCTTTTAACTCTACAAATCGTTCAAAATGTTTACCAGCTATATAAGATGCACATTTCAATAGAAAAATTGAATATAATTGATTAATTTCTTAAAACTATGTAAACATTTTATTTTTGAAAATTTCATGAAAATGCGATTGAATAGCTTGCATTAGTACAGTATTTTATATATAATTATTTTATACAAATGTTTTATAACAAATGTTTTATACAAATTTTCAATTTAGGAGGAATTATAATGATTCTTAATACTATTTGGGAACAACAGTATAATCCAATGGGTAATATTTGGTTATCTGCAGGAGTTGCTGCTCTTCCTATAGTTATATTTTTAATTTCATTAGTTGTCTTTAAACTAAAAGGTTATATAGCCGGTGGTTTAAGTATTATCAGTGCAGCGATAGTAGCTGCTGTATGCTATAAGATGCCTGTAGATAAAATCGCAGGAGCTGCGGAACAGGGTATCGTTTCAGGTTTATGGCCTGTTGCTAGTATTGTTCTTGCTGCAATCTTCTTATACAAATTAACAGTTAAAATGGGATTCTTCGATGTAATGAAACAAAGTATCTCATCTATTTCACCAGATAAAAGAATTCAAGTTCTTTTAATTGCATTCTCATTCAACGCTTTCTTAGAAGGTGCTGCAGGATTTGGTGCTCCAGTTGCTATTACAGCTGCAATTTTAGTAGGTTTAGGTTTCAAACCATTACAATCTGCTGCAATTTGTTTAGTTGCTAACATCGCTGGTGGTGCATATGGAGCGATGGGTATTCCAGTAACAGTTCCAGCTACTTTAACAGATTTAGATGCATTAACACTTGGTAAAAACACATCATTAATCTTATGTCTTGTTACTGTTATTATTGCATTCCTTATCGTATTTATGGTAGATGGTTTCAAAGGTATCAAAGAAACATTCCCTGCAATTTTAGTTTCTGGTGGTGGATTTGCTATTACTCAATTCATCTTCTTAAACTTCGTAGGACCAGAACTTGTTAACGTTTCTTCAGCTATTGTGAGTTTACTTGCTTTAATCGTATTCTTAAGATTCTGGCAACCAAAACAACAACTTACTGCTGAAACTAAAGAAGTTGCTAATGATAAAGAAGTTCTAACTGGTAAAGAAGTTGTTAGAGCATGGACACCGTTCATTCTTTTAACTCTATTCGTTACTTTACTAAACACTGGATTCTTCAAACAATTAATCCAACCTGCAAACCCTAAAACAGGTCAAGCAGCAGGAGCTTTAAACTCACTAATTTTCAACTTCCCATACTACATTGATGGTACAGTTGCACGTGTTGCTCCTATCGCAAAACAACCTACTCCAATTAAAGCAGTATTTAGTTTTGCTCCATTTACTTCAACTACAACAGCAATTTTACTTGCAGGAATTTTAACAATTATTATTTTTAGAGTTAACAGCCGTATCGTTATTTCTACTATTAGAGAAACTGCTGTTGAATTATGGGGACCAATCTTAACAATCTGTTCAGTACTTGCATTTGCTTACATTTCAACATATTCAGGAATGTCATCAACACTAGGATTAGCATTTGCTAACACTGGTAAAATCTTCCCATTATTCTCTCCAATCTTAGGATGGATCGGGGTATTCTTAACAGGATCTGTTGTTAACAGTGGATCATTATTCGCTGGATTACAATCAGTAACTGCATCTCAAATTGGAATTGATCCTTCATTACTTGTAGCTGCTAACATCATGGGTGGAGCTATCGCTAAAATGATTTCTCCTCAATCTATCGCAGTTGCAGCAGCAGCCGTTGGATTAGTTAACAGAGATAGTGAAATCTTTGCTAAAACAATTAAATGGAGTGTTATTCTTCTTGTTCTTACAGGAGTGCTTAACCTTCTAATTACTCTTAGATAATTTTAAGTTAATAAAAAAGAGATTTGGTAAAAAATACCAGATCTCTTTTTTTGTAAATATATTATGCAGCATGCTTATCGCAATGACAATCTCCTGTCTTGCAATTTCCGCATTCACAATCTTCTTTTGCGTTATGGCATCCACATGCACACCCTTCTTTGCATTCACATGTTCCTTCAACACAGTTTCCACATTTACAATCTTCTACTGCATCATGACAGTGGCAGTGGTGTTCACATTCACATTTGCTCATATTAATCGCCTCCGTATTATTTAATCTATTATTCTATAGTTAAATTTTATTATGTTTTATATAACAAGTCAATAGATTCTCGTCTTAAGTAACTATTACGATTTACAAATACCTAAATCGTAATGAAATTGACTTCGAGTTAAAATTAAATAAAGGTAGAAACACTACTTTATTGTAGATTTCTACCTATTTTATTTTATAAATTATTCACTAATAACTGTTCCAGCAGCTAATATAATTAATGCTGTTGTTATACGTAATTTTTATTCTTTATTTCTATATTTTCTTCAATATTTTCTTGAATTTACGATGACTTATTATCATCCATACTATTTTCCTAACTCTCTTATCCGCTAGTAGTTTTGCTATTTTCTTAATCGACATATAAATCATCTCCTACTTTTTATTTATAATCAGTTATTTAATAAATGTATTATACGCCACCTACTTTAAAATCACTTAAATCAACTTTAAACTATAATTAAAAATGAAATTTAATTATAGTTAGAGTAATATTTAAGTTTCACAGTATTTTATTCTATATTATACAGAAAATAATTTCTCTTAGAATAGAATTATTCAAAAAATATGATACCTTCTTTCATTTATTATGTTATAATGAAATTTAGATAAAGGACTTGAAACTTAGTCAATTTCACTTTTATTATTCTTTATATATTACTTTTCATATAAAAAAGGGAGGGAATTATATGAAATATAACAAATACTTAATCATCACTTTTCCTATTTTGATCGTACTAGTTTCAGCATTTTTTTATACAAAAAATATCTTCTATTTCTACTCAACTATTCCGATATGTGTCTACGTGAGCTTTGTGAGATATTTTCAAGAAAAAAATAAATTATTAATAAAAACAAATAAAGTTTTGAATCTATTAAAGTATGAATTTACTATATACACTGTAGCAATACTAACAATATTCTCAATACCTTCACTTGGCTTTATCAGTAAAATTAAAAGAGTAGAATATACCTATATTTTATATGCAATTTCTGCAATATTACTCTTATTATATGCAATAATTAATATTAAACGCACTCTACTTATAAGACAAGAACTACGAAAAAACAATTCTAAATAACAAAAAAAAGAAATCAGCTCACTATCGAACTGATTTCTTAATTTTTCTTGTACTAAAATATTTATTAAATGACTCTTCTATATCTTTTACAGCTACTACACTTATTAATAAAACTGCTAGTAGAAAAATTCCTAGTATTATAAATGATGGATTTTCTACATAGTTTATATACGTTACAAATGGAAGACTAGAATAAAACCCAATTGTTAAACTTTTTACGATAATAGCTATAACTAATGTACAAAGTATTAAGATTAAGAATAAATTTAATGATAATGCTGCTAAACAACCAAAGAATGTCGCAACCCCCTTACCACCTTTAAACTTAAAGATAATAGGTTTTATGTGACCTAATAATACTAATACTATACAGATATATATAATTTTTGGATCAACATCTAATATTTTCAGTAATATAACTACAAAAAATCCTTTGAAAAAATCTACTGCTAGAACAAATAAAAACGATCTAGGACCTAAAACACGTCCTGCATTTCTTGCCCCAACATTACCAGAGCCTTTATTAGTAAATTCTTCTTTATAGATCTTTTCTAATAATTTTCCACCCATAACATTTCCAATAAAATAGGCAACTATCGCATAAATTATCGTCGTAATCATAACTTTTCTCCTCTCTTAAATTTATCTTTTATCATTCTAATTCCTTCAGTTAGGAACATAAAACATCCAATAGTAAACGGAACAACATAATATGACAATCTGTATATTATAATTGTCGCACCTATAATTTCTGGATTTATACCCAAATTTTTAAGTCCGATAAGAACTAAAGTATCAAAAGTACCTAATCCTCCTGGAATCATAGTTAATAAGCCTACTATTGATGCTACTATTATAACTCCCATTATCTGTAATTCCTTATCAGCTACTAAATCTCCCGTATAAAAATAAAGAATCATAAGAATAATAAGGGCTGCAAATACCCATTCTAAAAAAGAAATTACTGTCAATTTAACACTTAAGTATCTATCCGTTCTAATTCTTGGTTTTCTCAAATTAAAAAATAGATATAATGGTAAAAATAAAGACATCAATATTAATGAATAATAAAAGATTTTATTATTAGCATATAACGCTTGTCCTGGAAAGACATTTAATACTACAAAAATTGACAATAGACTGATTCCAGAAAGCATAGAAATAAGAATCATCCCTATTGCAGTAACTAATGTTTTTCCGTTTTTTGTATATGGTTTGTACATATAATATCTAAGTCCGGCACCAATAAAGCCACCAAAACCTAGTACCATATTTAATGTGTTAGTCATAAAACTAATTTTAAAAATACGGAATGAAGACATATTTTTCGTTAAATTAATAGCCTTTAGAACAAAATAATCATATAAGCATAAAATACTTATACCTAATAGGCCACTTAATAAAACCACTAAAAATTTCACCTCTCCTATAGTTAGAGTGAGATGATGTATTTTTTTGAAGTCTAAACTAACTATCTCTTTTTTAAAATAGGAAAAAATTAAATAAAATATCAATAATCCCAAACTTATCTGAACTAAGTTCTTCAAATAATTAAAGGATCTTCTTTCAGTAATATTTTTCATTTTCTTTTCCTTATATAATATTTATCTACTTTATATTAACATTTTATAACTTTTTTTTCAATACAATTAATTACATAAAATTATGACTATAATATTTTTTAATCTTCATATTCATGTAACTTATCTTCATATTCATTATATAATTCTGGATAACCTTTTTTCACCGCTTTTAAAAATGTTTTTCGAATTTTATTGACTTTTTGTACATAAATCAACATAAATATCAATGTAAATATCACAATATACAAAATCAACATATCAATTAAAAACGCTCCAGGGGCTCTTTGATATAATCCGAGGAATAATATGAGTGTAGTTGTAAAAAATACCATTACTACTGCTACTTTAAAACCTTTTTTATATCTTGTATAATCATCTTTCACAATTTTACAGATTATATCTAATTCTTCTTTTGTATATCCTCCACTTTTTATTGATTTCAATGTATAACTCGGAAGTTTTTCAGATGTTAATATTAAAAATAATTTCGATAATATAGTTATCATACTTTCCCTCCTACTTCACATAAATATTACAGCAAAGAAAAGCTTTTTGCTCTCCTTTGCTGATTTATAATTAATTTTAAAGTTTTTTTATTAGTTCTGTAGTTAATATAGATGAATTTACTGCAGCTATTTGTAAGAATTCATCAAAAGTAACTCGAGTTCCTTCTTCTGCTTTATCACTTACACTACGGCAAACTATAAATTTTGTTCCAAATTGGTAACAAGTTTGAGCAATCGCTGCTGCTTCCATTTCAACTACTTGCATATTAGGAAAGTTTTTCAATATTCCTTTTTTCAACTCTTTATTAGAGATAAATGAGTCTGATGTACCCACTAAACCAAAATGAATATTATGATCTGGTAAACTTATTTCTGAAGCTAGTTTTTGCAACTCTTCATCACTCTTATACGCTGGTGGCATTTGTGGTACTTGACCAATTTCATAGCCAAACTCTGTTGCATCGACATCAAAATGTCTTACTTCTGTAGCAACGATCATGTCCCCAATTTCCATATCACCTTGTAAGGCACCACATGTTCCTATATTAATCACATATTCTGGTTTATAGTGATCTAATAATAGAGTTGTAGCAATAGCAGCATTCACCTTCCCTGGTAAACTTAACATAAGAACAATATCTTGTCCTTCATATTTACCTTCATAAAATGTTACATGTGCTATTTTTTTCTCTTGTAAATTTTCTATTTTTTCTTTTATTATAGCCACTTCTTCTGGCATTGCACCGATTAATGCTATCATAATACTATTCTACCGCTAGAATTTTGATATCCATTGAATCTTCTGGCCCTGTTGGTAATGAAACTTTCGCAATATCTCCAACTTCTTTTCCTAATAAAGCTTGTGCCACTGGAGATTCATTTGAAATTTTGTATTCAAATGGATTAGCCTCAGCACTACCTACGATTTTGTAAGTTTCTGTTAACCCGTCTGGTAGTTCTTGATAAGTTACTTTGTTACCTAAACGAATTGTGCTTGATTTCTCATCTAATTCGATAATAACAGCATAACGAATCATTTGTTCCATCTCTAAAATTCTTTGCTCGATGAATCCTTGTTCATCTTTTGCTGCATCGTACTCAGAGTTCTCAGATAAGTCCCCGAAACTACGTGCAATTTTAATTTTTTCAATTACTTCTGGACGTTTTACTTTTTTATAGTGTTCTAATTCTTCAACAAGTTTGTCATAACCTTCTTGGGTCATTTGATATTCTAATTTTTCTTCTAAAGCCATAGTGATACTCCTTTTTTTAGTCTACTCTATATTATATCTTTTTTTTTATTATTTTGCTAGTAGCGATTTGATTTTTGTTATTAAAATATCAATCGCTATATCATTATATCCACCATCGGGAACAATAATATCAGCATATTGTTTAGTTGGTTTAATATATTTTTCATGCATCGGTCTAACTGACACTAAGTATTGATTAATAACTGATTCTACAGTTCTTCCACGCTCATTAATATCACGTAATAATCTTCGTAAAATACGTAGATCACTCGGTGTATCAACAAAAATCTTAATATCCATTAATTCACGTAATTTCTCTGAATAAAGACCAAACATACCTTCGATAATAATTACATCTTTAGGTTCTTGATGTTTTTGTTCTTTACTACGAGTATGATTTACATAATCATATACTGGTAATTCAACAGCTTTTCCATCGATTAATTCTAATAAATGATTATACAGTAACTCATTATCAAATGCACTCGGGTGATCGTAATTCGTCTTAACTCTCTCATCCATTGTCATATGGCTTTGATCTTTATAATAATAGTCTTGCTCAATTAAGGCAACTTTATCTTGAGTTAACTCGTCTATAATTCTTTTTGTAACGGTCGTTTTACCACTACCGCTTCCTCCAACAATACCGATAATTTTTGGTCTATCTGTAGCCATTAGCGTCCCATTTCCTTTCGCATCATATTGCTTTTAAATACTCTAGAGTCTAATTTTGTTCTAATAATTTGAAGTGGATGTCTTGCTGCATCTAGTAATTCACCATCTTCATCATAAATTTCTCCGATAACTTGTCTAAATGTATCAATCTCTGGTCCAAAGAATTCAACTTCTTGTCCAGTTTTAAAGAAGTTACGTTGTTGAATTGTTGCAATTTGAGTTTCTTCATCATAGTGAAGAACTTGTCCAACGAAGTCATAATTTGTTTTCTTACCACCCTCGTTTCCAAACATTTGTTCAGAATACTTAGGAATCTCATAGAAGAATGACATCGCAGTATCACGGTTAGCACATTTATATAGTTCTAATTTATATTCCGGTGTCATTTCAAAGTTATCTGGATCAGCACAATAATCATCGATTAGTTTTCTATATACACTTGCAACTGTTGCTACATAGTGAATAGATTTCATACGACCTTCAACTTTTAACGAATCAATACCTAATTCAATAATCTCTGGTACTGCTTCAATTAATGTTAAATCTTTAGGACTCATTGCATAAGGATTTGCACCTTCATCGAATAATTTAGTATCTTCATCAGTTCCTTCTTCATATAGGTCATAATTCCAACGACATGATTGGCAGCAACCTCCACGGTTACTATCACGAGCAGTCATGTAGTTACTTAATGTACAACGTCCAGAATATGCTATACACATTGCACCGTGAACAAACATCTCAATCTCGACATCTGTTTTTTCACGAATTTCTTTAATTTCTTCATATCCTGTTTCACGAGCTAGTACTACACGGTGTACTCCTTCGCTTTCCCAATATCTAACTTCCTTATAGTTTGAAATAGATTGTTGTGTACTGATATGTACCTCTACTTTTGGAGCTACAGTTTTACATCTTTCAATGATATATGGATCCGCTACGATAATTCCTCTTACTCCTGCATCTTGAAGTGCCATTAAGAATTCATCTAATCCTTCAAAGTTCTCATCGTGCGCAATAATGTTCGCTGTAACATAAATATCAGCTCCATATTTTGCTGCAAATTCACAACCTTCTTTAATCTCTTCAATTGTGAAGTTATCTGCATTACTACGAAGCCCAAACTCTTGTCCTCCTAAGAACACAGCATCTGCTCCGTAATGAATAGCTATTTTTAATTTCTCTAAATTCCCTGCTGGAAGCAGTAATTCAGGTTTTTTCGTTATTACTCTCTTACCGTCTCTAATTTCTGAAATATTTGGTATCGCCATAAGTTAAGGTCACATTCAAGTATGACCCATCCTCCTTGTCTTTTTTATTAGGTTTTATATAGGAAACCTTATCCTTTTATAAAATTCATTAATATACTAATACATAGTTTTCTTATAGAAGAACCCTAAGTCTACTTCTCTATATTTTGGTTTAATTCTTTCTATATCGTTATAGAAATCTTGTTTTTCATCTTCGTATGCTTCTTTATCTTCATAATAAAGATCAATAGCATCACGATAAATAGTTACAACCTCAGTGATGTAATCTTCATCTTTTAAAACACCTTCAATCTTAAATGCAGTTACCCCTGCTTCGATTAGACGATCTAATTCTTCTATCGCACAGATATCATTTGCACTCATGATATGTGTTCCATTCGAATCCTCAAAAATTGGATAGCGTTCATTTCTATCTTGACTGTATAGGAATAGTTTCTTAGAATTACTATATTCTTCAATATATTTCTCTTTACCACTATACATAAAATAATTATCCACCAATTTTCTTACAGATTGGAACATACAAAGCATTCCCTGAACTTGTACTTCAATCTCATATTCACTTTTTTCTGTAATTTCAAGAATTTCATCAATAGTTAATTCTTTTGAAAGACATGTTCTATAAGCTCCACGTTTCCCCCAATAATTACATGAGAAAGAATTCGTAGCTAATGTATGTGGATCCCATTGAAGTTTAAAATCAAGATTTTCTTCTCTTAAAATTGTTATAATTGTTGGTTCTCCATATATTAGAGCATCTACATTTAGTGTTGATAAATAATGTAAATAATCAACTAGGTCATCTATATGCTCATTATGAAATATTGCATTTACACTAACATATGCTTTTTTCCCTGCTTGGTGTATAATCTCAATAGCTTTTTTTAATTCGTCTCTCTTAAATTCACCAGCAAGACGTAATCCATATTTTTCTTCACCGATAACGAAACTATCAGCTCCTACATTTATCAGTTCATAAATATGATCAATACTTTTCGGTGTTACAACTAACTCTACTGTCATTTTTTATCCTCTCTTAATAAAATATACTAACTTCACAGTTCTATAATTTTATTTTCTTGTTGTTATAGTTATCCCATCTCCAAATGGTAGTATTACACTTTCATAGTTTTCATGTTTTAATAACCATTCATTGTAATTATTAATTTTTCTAGAAAGTTGTTTTAAATCTCTACTGTGTTTAATAATACTTGGATCGGCAACCATCCCTTTGAATAGCACATTGTCCGTAATAACTACAACATCCTCAGCAAAATATGGTTCATATAATTCAAAAAACTTTCTACTTTGACTCTTAGCACCATCGATAAATACTACATCATATGGGGCATTTGCCACTACTTCATCTTGAAGTTCTAATGCATCAGCATGAAGTAATGTTATTTTATTAGTTAGATTTCTCTTTTCTATGTTGTTTTTTGCTTGATTATACATCTTATCATCACGCTCGATAGTTGTGACATTACATCCTATTTTTTCGGCTAATTTAATAGATGTATATCCGATTGCCGTTCCTATTTCTAATAAATTCTTAGCTTTTTTTACTTTAAGCATCTGAATTAAAAATCTTATCCCTATTTTATCTATAATAGGTACTCTATTTTCTTCGGCATATTTTTCTAATTCTAAATAAAATTCATCAAAATCTTCTAGTAAATCTATAACATATAAATCATCTTTTGATTCTATCGCAACCATGTTTACCTCCATATTTATACATCATATTATAATACCATAAAAGTTGGTATAAATGCAATTATAAAGACTAGTACACATAAAATATTCAAATAGACACAACACTATTATATACACGCCAGACAATTACATTTTAGTAACTGTAAAATTTATATAATTTATCCATTAAAGGGGATAACCCAAAAGTACTAAATTTTAAAAAAGTTTACAAGAAAACTCTTAGACGCAGTGGTTTATTGATATCTAAATTCGCTTTATAAAAGCTTTTTAGATATCTAATAAACTTTACGGGGGTAACTCGACAAAATCGATTTCTATGAAACACGATTTTTGAGTCACTCCCATCCTAGTTCTTCTAGTAAATATGCTTGAAATTTAATTAAGAACACTAAAAAAGAGATCAACCGAAGTTAACCTCTTTTAGATTAGATTCTTATTTTTCTAAAGCTTGAACAGCTGTAATTAATGAAAGTTTGTATACATCTTCTGCATTACATCCACGAGATAGATCGTTTACAGGAGCGTTTAATCCTTGTAAGATTGGTCCTACAGCTTCAAATCCACCTAGACGTTGTGCAATTTTGTATCCAATATTACCAGCTTCTAAACTTGGGAATACAAATACATTAGCATCCCCTTGTACTTTTGAATTAGGAGCTTTTAATTTAGCAACTGATGGTACAACTGCAGCATCGAATTGTAATTCACCTTCTACCGCTAATTCAGGTGCATTTTCTTTAACTAACTTAGTAGCTTCTGCCACTTTTGTAGTATCTTCAGTAACAGCTGAACCTAAAGTAGAGAAACTTAACATTGCTACTTTTGGATCAACGTTAAAGCTTTTAGCTGTTTTTGCACTTTCAATTGCGATTTCAGCTAGACCTTCTGCATCTAATGTTGGGTTAATCGCACAGTCAGCAAATACATAACGTTTATCTTCTTTACTCATGATGAATGCACCACTTGTACGTTTTGTACCTGGTTTAGTTTTAATAATTTGTAATGCTGGACGAACAGTATCTCCAGTAGAGTGAATTGCTCCAGATACTAATCCTTCTACTTCACCAGTATATACTAACATAGTTCCGAAGTAGTTAACATCTTTTAATAATTCACGAGCTTTTTCTTCAGTTACTTTTCCTGCACGACGTTCTACAAACTTAGCTACTAATTCTTCTAATTTTTCGTAGTTTTCGTGATCAATAACTTCTAAGTTAGAAGCATCTAAAGATAATCCTTTAGCAATTTCTTCTACTTTTTCTTTTTTCCCAACTAACACAGGTTTAACATAACTAGTAGCGCCTAATTTAACAGCCGCTTCTAATACACGCTCATCATATGCTTCTGGTAGTACGATACGTACATTTTTCCCTTCTAATTTTTGTTGAAGTTCTACAAATAAATCATTTGCCATCTTCATTTCCTCCTAATTATATATAATGTCTTTAATATGTCTTATCGGCTTTAAACTTAAAGCATCGAAAAGACTGCCCTTACCTAATATAGTATACCCTAATAACAATCCAATATAAAATATAATGATCATTAAGGCTATGTTTCGCAAATATCTTACTAATTTATCATTTGATTTCATAATAAGTTCCTACTCATCTATTCTTTGAATATCTGCACCTAGTTTTCTCATTTTTTCTTCGATGTCTACATATCCTCTATCAATGTGGTAAATATCAATAACTTTAGTAGTTCCTGTAGCCATTAAACCAGCGATGACAAGAGCTGCTCCAGAACGTAAATCCGTTGCTTTAACAGTAGTTCCTTCTAAATGAGGTAATCCTTCGATTAGTGAACTTCTACCTTCAATTCTAATCTTAGCATTCATTCTGCGTAACTCTTCAACATGCATAAATCTATTTTCAAAAACTGTCTCAGTAATAGTACTAGTACCATCAGCCAATAATGTTAATACACACATAATAGACTGCATATCTGTTAAGAATCCTGGGTGAGGTAACGTCTTAACATCTACAGGTTTTAAACTTTCTAGTTTATTACTTACACGCATAGATGTTTCATCAACTACTTCTATGTTAACGCCCATTTCATGCATCTTACTTACTAAGGCAACATTATCTTTATAAGGCGCACCTTTAACTAGCACATCCCCTTTTGTTGCTGCTGCTGCAATCATGTATGTAGCAGCTTCTACACGGTCAGGCATCACTGTATATTCAGTACCTACTAATTTTTCTACTCCTTCAATAACTAAAACAGAAGTTCCTTTACCTTCAATCTTAGCTCCCATTTTAATTAGGAAGTTAATCATATCCTCGATTTCTGGCTCTTGAGCTGCATTAACAATAGTAGTTTTTCCTTTTGCTAAACAGCTTGCCATAATAACGTTTTGAGTACCACCTACACTTGGGAAATCGAAGAAAATCGTTGTTCCTTCTAATTCTTTTTCTGCTCTTGCCTCAACAAAACCAGCATCTTGAATAATTGTAGCTCCTAGTGCTTCAAACCCTTTTAAGTGTTGATCAATAGGTCTACTTCCAATTGAACACCCTCCAGGCATCGCTACTTTTGCACTTCCTTCACGTGCTAACATTGGTCCTAAAACTAAAAATGAAGCACGCATTTTACTAACGAATTCAAATGAAGCCTCTGTTAGTAAAGGTTTTCTTGCATCCATTTCTAAAGTATTTTCTTCTGGTCTATAATCTACCTTTACTCCTAGACTTTCAAATAATAATCCTATTGTCTTAATATCTGATAACTTAGGAACATTATAAAATTTACTTGTACCCTCTGTTGCTAATAATCCAGCTGCTAATATTGGTAAAGCAGCATTCTTCGCACCAGAAACTTGTACTTCTCCTATTAAAGGTGTCCCACCTTTAACGACTATCTTTTCCAAGTTGTTTCCTCCATCTCTATATTTACATTTTATATCACATATAATACTACCACAAATTTAAAAATAAATAAAGTTTGAATAAATATTTTTAAAATTTATTTCATTAAGAAAGTATACCTTTTCTATACTTAAAAAATAAAACTAGATTTAAACAAATATTTAATATTATTTTTAAATTTTGGTAATGTTGAAATTAACTAGCATTTTAATACGAAATATTAAAATTATTCTGCAAGAATGAAAATAAATTATTTCCAGAAATTTTATATTTATCTTGCAGAATAATCTTTAACTTTATACTATTTTAATTGAATAATTCTCTCAATTACAATTCATCAAAGAATGATAATTGAGCTTTTTCAGGAAGACCTTTTAATGTTCCCATTTCCCTTAAGTATTCTACTACCGTAGATGAAACACTTCCTCGTTTTGAGAAGTCTTCAATTGATAAAAAAGCTTTTTCTTCTCTCGCTTGAACAATTTTATTCGCTACGTTATCTCCAAGTCCTGGAACAATCGAAAACGGTGGGATTAACGTATTTCCTTCAATTATGTAATCATGACTTGCTGATTTTTCTAAATCAACTTTCGAGAATGTAAATCCTCTCTCTATCATCTCATTTGCAATTTCATAACTTACAAGAGCATCTTTATCTTTATTCGATAATTCATTTTTATCTGTAGTTTTTATTTCTTTTATTTTCGCTTTTAGTGTTTCTGCTCCCTTAACAACTGTAATAATGTCAAAATCACTGGCTCTGACAGAATAATAAGCACAATAGTATGTTAATGGTTGATGCACTTTAAACCAAGCAATTCGAAGCGCCATAAGTACATATGCACATGCATGGGCTTTAGGGAACATATACTTGATTTTTTTACATGAATCAATATACCATTCTGGCACATTATTATCTATCATCTCTTTTTCAAAGTCTTCCGTTAAACCTTTACCTTTCCTTACACTTTCCATTATTTTGAAAGATAAACCTTCTTCTAATCCAGCATGAATTAAATATACCATAATGTCATCACGACAACCAATTACATCTTTAAGTTCACAAGTACCATTTTTGATTAATTCTTGCGCATTTCCTAACCAAACATCCGTCCCGTGGGACAATCCAGATATCTGAACTAATTCTGAGTATGTAGTTGGTTTTGTATCATCTAACATTTGAATAACAAAGTTTGTTCCAAACTCAGGAATACCAAACGTCCCACTCGCTGAATCTACTTGATCTCTAGTAACACCTAGTGCTTCAACTGTTGAGAAAATGCCCATTACTTCAGGATCTGATACATCTATTGTTTTAGGATCAATACCTGATAAGTCTTGCAACTTTCTAATCATAGTCGGGTCATCGTGTCCAAGTATATCAAATTTTAAAATATTATCATGGATAGAGTGGAAATCGAAGTGAGTTGTTCGCCATGGACTCGTTTCATCATCAGCTGGGAATTGATATGGAGTAAAGTCAAAAATATCCATATCATTAGGGACTACTAGTATACCTCCAGGGTGTTGACCAGTAGTTCTCTTAGAGCCTTCACATCCCGCTGCAATACGTTCAATATCTATACTTCTTTTCTCTATTTCATTCTTCTCATAATAATCTCTAGTAAATGAATAAGCCGTCTTCTCTGCTACAGTCGAAATAGTTCCAGCACGATATACGTAATCTTCACCGAAAATTTCTTTCGTGAAGTTGTGAGCTGTTGCTTGATATTCACCAGAGAAGTTTAAATCTATATCGGGTACTTTATCCCCATTAAATCCTAGGAAAGTCTCAAACGGAATATCCTGACCGTCTTTAATCATCTTCACATCACAATGAGGACAATTTTTATTCGGAAGGTCAAACCCCGATGCATATTCAGCATTTAAGAAGAATTCACTATATTTACATTTTGGACAAACATAATGTGGAGCTAGTGGATTAACCTCTGTAATTTCCATCATTGTGGCTACAAGTGATGAACCAACCGATCCCCTTGAACCTACTAGATATCCATCATCTAGTGATTTTTTTACAAGTTTATGGGAAATTAAATAAACCACACTAAATCCATTACCGATAATAGATGCAAGTTCCTTCTCTAATCTTTTTTCCACTATTTCCGGCAGCTCTTCACCGTAAATCTTATGAGCCATATCATAACTTAAATTACGAACTTCATCAGCTGCCCCTTCAATATTCGGTGTATAAAGCTTATCTTTTAACGGCACAACTAATTCAATCATATCATTAATTTTATGCGTATTATCAATAACTAATTCTTCTCTTAATTGTTCATCAAGATAAGAGAATTCTTTCAACATTTCTTCGGTTGTAAGGAATGTAGCCATCGGTTTTAAATCACGGGCACCAGGATTGCTTTTCACAGTCAATCTTAGTATTTGTCTGTAAACATGTTGATATTCATCTAAATAATAACAGTCTCCTGTCGCTACAACAATTTTTTCTTTTTTCTTAGCTAATTGAATTAATTTTTTCAAAATTTCTTCTAATTCAGCATTATCTGCTATTCTTTCATTTCTTATAAAATTAGCATAATGATGCTTTGGTTGAATCTCAATATAATCGTAAAATTCAATTATATCCTCTACCTTGGCTTCTTTTGAATTTAGCAATTCTTCAAATACTTCATTATCACCATTACCGCTACCAATTAATAAATCTTCTCGGTATTGTGCTAATAAACTACGTGGAATCGTAGGTTTAGCAGAGTTCAAATACTTAGTACAACTATATGAAACTAATCTGAATAGATCTTTAAGCCCTTTAGCATTCTTAACTAAAATCGAACAAGGAAATGTTCTTGATCGTTTATGCGCAAGCTCTAAGTCAATCTTTTCATCAATTTCGTTATGATATTCAATACCAAGTTCATAAAGTTGATCTAGCATTTTTACAAAGATTTCTGCAGTAGCTTTAGTATCGTAAATCGCTCTGTGGTGTTGAACTAAACGAACTTTGTATAGTTTAGCTAAATTGCTAAGACCGTGTCTTTTTGCTTCTTTATTTTCAGCACGAGAGACGAATAATGTATCTATACTAGCATTGTTTTTATTCTCTAACCCCAGTCGTTCAAAACAAGTATCTAGAAATCCAAGGTCAAACTTCGCATTATGGGCTACTAATATGTCATCTTTATCTAACCAATTATAAAAGTTAGTCATTACTTCTTTTTCAAGTGGGGCATCCTTAACATCATCATTAGTAATACTAGTTAATCTTGTAATAAGTTCTGAAATTGGTCTTTGCGGATTAATATAGCTTTCAAAACTGTCTATTTCAGCTCCATTTTTTACCTTAACCGCAGCAATTTCGATTAATCTATCGCGCTCTGCAGAAAGACCAGTAGTCTCAACGTCAAATACGACATAGGTAGCATCTTTTAATTTAAGTTCTTTTGGATTTGTCGTAGCAGTAATACTATCATCCATGATAAATGCATTTAATCCATAGATTGGTTTAATATCTTTACCTTTTGAACTTAAACAAATTTCAGGATATGCTTGAACACCATACGTATCTGTAAAGGCTATGGCTTCATGTCCCCAATCTATAGCTCGGGCTAAATATTCTTTTGCTGAAGAAATACCTTCAAGCTGACTCATCTTCGTATGAGTATTTAGCTCTATTCTCTTTCTTCCACTATAATTATCTTTCTTCTCTTCTTTATGAGCAACCTCAATAGACTTAGGTTCAATAATTGTATCTCTTAAATATGGATCGTTACTTACAGCTCCATGAATTTTAAGCCATTGCCCTTTCTTAATTCCTTTTACTAAATCAATTAGTTCATTCTTACGTTTGTTTTGGAATTTTGAATTAGGATTATTACCAAATAATCTTAGTATTATAGAATCACTATAATCCGTAAGTTTCAAACGATACTGACTAGAACCATTTCTGTGAACAATCTCTTCAGTCCCAAACACTTGAGCCATTATAGTTACATCCCCAGCATAACCAACAATATCCTTGATTTCTACGATGTCCTCGTCTCGAATTTCTTGCCCATATCGAGTTCCACCACCGCCTCCAAAGGCAACAAATTTCCTTTCAGATTCTTTTGGTTTTCGTTCCGCTTCTTTTTTCTCTATTTCCTCTAACTTAACGATTTCCTGGGAAATTTTTTCTTCTTGACTCTCTAGTACCGCTTCAACATCAGTTTTAGAAAAATTAGGAATAATATCTTTAATTACAATACCTAAATTTTTATAACTACTTATTATTTGCTGTTTTCGTTCATTAATAAAGTTATTCCAGATTGATGGAGCCATTATTTTCATAGTCAAAACACTATTGTTAACTTCGACTTCGCTAAATAAGATACTCTCCATTAGAACTTGAGAAATCTCTGAGAAGTTTTCTAATATTATATATTTCCAAAATTCTTTTATTTGCTCATCAGTTACAATATTACTTGTCTTTAAGCGATAATTAACAACATAATCACCCATAAAACTTTCACGTAATTTTTGTATAAGTAATGTTAATTCATCTACTAACGGCAAAGTTTCACCACTGAAATTAAATGTCCATGTCTTATTTTTATTATCTTTTTCTATATACTCCATAGCTTCATCTTTTACAAATGCTATATTTAAAATTTTCTTAAAATATTCCTTCATATACTTCTCTTTTCTTTTATCATTATTAATAACAATAAATATTTAATTAATAGTTTATAATTCTATATTTGATAATTATTATTT
>CALIWM010000252.1:0-2680 GCA_938046645.1 uncultured Gemella sp.
CGTTCTTCCTATTCTCCTCTGCAGTTACTTTTACATCAGCAACCTTCTGTTGAGTTTTTTCATTTGTAGTTGTAGTTTGTTTATTTTGACTTTCTTCTTTTTTATCTGAATTTGAATCACTAGAACAACTAACCCAAATAAATAAACCTATAAAAAAGTACAGTGCTAATTTTAATAAAGGTCTATAATTCAAATTAAATTCCTCCTAATATTATAAATTTTAATAATAAAAATTTAAGGCTCTATTTAACCAAAGTCTTTTATTATATCCCCACAAACACCTTAACGATATTTTTCAATTTAGAAAGAACTGATTGCTTCTTAGCTTCTCTGGCTCCTCCACGACGTGCTACTCCTTGCAGAGCATCATCTAATTCTGTTCCACCTTGTGCAACATATCCTCTACTAATTGATTTCTCTATAAATTTCTTAGATTTTTCTTTTAGATTTTCTTCAGTGATAAGTTCATTTATCTTTTGTTCTTTCTCAATCTTAGCATATTCATAAAAAGCTTCTAGTATATCTTCATTTTTATCAAACTTAGTTAAGTCTGTACGATTGATAAATTCAATAATTAATTCTTCTTTTGCTCTTGTTCCAAGTGAAGAACGAATCAATCTTCTTATTTCTTCTTTTAATGTTTCATTATTCGTACCTTGCTCTTTAGCTTTTTCAAGAATTAAGGCTAGGATATAATCAAGATTTACCTCTTCAGTTTTTAGAAGATCAATATGGAATTCAACATCAGAGTAATCTATAATAGGCCCATCAGGATCTATTATCGGTGGTTTTGGTGATATTGACTCATCTTTTATCCAAATATATACACTCTTCATATCTTGTTTCAATCTCTCAGAAATTATCTTCTCAAAACTACTGAATTCATCATAGTTTCTCAAGATATTTTCTCTCTTCAAGATTTCACCAAATAACTTAACAAACTCTTTCTTATCTTTTTCTAGTTTGATTTCTGTTGGGTCTGGGAATTTTTCTATGATTTCTTCACATAGTTCCTTATACCCTTTGAATATAACTCCTGTATCTTCATCCGTGAAGCCGTTGATGTAATCATCATAACTACGCTCGATAATTACATTAATACTATTTTCATCACCAAATAGTTTAATCGCATCTTTAGTAGCTTTTTCTAAGTTTCTAAAGCAAACAATATTACCGAAAGCTTTCATCTTATTTAGAATCCTATTTGTTCTAGAAAATGCCTGAATAAGTCCATGATATCTCAAGTTTTTATCAACGAATAATGTATTCATAGTTGGAGCATCGAATCCAGTTAAGAACATACCAACAACAATTAGTAAATCTACTTCTTTGTTTCTTACTCTACTAGATAAATCTTTATAATAATTCTCAAATCCATTACCATCTATAGTGAAGTTGGTTTGGAAAAATGAATTATAGTCATCAACTACATTAGTTAAGAATTGTTTTGCAGTAGTTGCCATTGCTGATGACGTCATACTCTCTTCTTCAATTTCTCCTGAGGCTCTTTCTTCGTTTGGAGCATAACTAAATATTGTCGCAACTTTTAATTTTTTATCTTCAGGTAAGTTTGCCTGTTGTTTTTTAAACTCTTCATAATACATCTTCGCCGCATCTACACTTTGTACCGCAAACATCGCATTAAATCCATTAATACGTTTATCCTTTACAGTATATTGTGTATTGCGATAAGTTTTAGAATCAAACTTATCAAGAATGTAATTAGTAATTTCTGAAATACGCTCTGGATGTAAGAACATCTTATTCTCAAGAGCTTTTAGTTTTTCATCATCTGTTTCTTCTTCAGAGCTCTTGAACTTTGGATTAATGCTGTTGTAGTCAATCTTGAATTTAAGAACTTTACCATCTCTAATCGCATCGGTAATTACATAACTATGTAATTGTGCACCAAATACACTAGCTGTTGTAGTTTCTCCATCTATTGAATTCTCTACAAGAATTGGTGTCCCAGTAAATCCAAATTGATAATAGTGTTTAAATGAACTTTGAATATTCTTTTGAGCTAAACCAAATTGAGATCTATGACATTCATCATAAATGAATACACAATGCTTATTATAAATTTCATGCCCTTTATTACTTTTAACAAACTCATTTAATTTTTGAATTGTTGTAACAACTATTTTATTATCTTGTTTTTCAATACTAATTTTTAATTCTTTAGTATCCTTACTTCCATTTACACTATCTTTTTGGAATTTTTGATATTCACGCATAGTTTGATAGTCTAAATCTTTTCTATCAACTACGAAGAATACTTTATCAATATAATCTAACTCAGTAGCTAATCTTGCTGACTTGAATGATGTTAAAGTCTTACCAGATCCAGTAGTATGCCAGATAAATCCACCTGCTTCTACACTTCCAGCTTTTTTATTTTCAAAACTAGAATTAATTCTCCATAATAATCTTTCAGTCGCAGCAATTTGATAAGGACGCATGATTAAAAGGACATTTCTTGAATTAAAAACACAATATTTTGTTAAAATCTCAAGTATAGTTCTCTTCTCAAAGAAAGTCGCTGTAAAGTCTTCTAAATCTGCGATAACCCTATTCTTCGCATCAGCCCACTCACAAGTAAACTCATAATTACTCTTATCACGTTCAGTAGTATTAGCGAAATACCTTGTGTATGTCCCATTTGAAATTACAAAAATTT
>CALIWM010000253.1:0-6659 GCA_938046645.1 uncultured Gemella sp.
CTGAATAGACCAAGGTAGGACTTTATCTGCTTGTGGAGAATTATGACTTACGCCATGACCTTTCTGCTGAAAGCAATTTCGGTTTTATGAATACTGGGTTAGCCAAGGATACAAGAAAGTGAGCGATAAATAAGAATACATAAAAAACAGAGGTGGCAATCTGTTCGATGATACAAGTAGTGATAATGATACTTCAATAGTTTAAGCTGCCTCGTCTGGAATAAGGGGCAGAGGTGAGATTCCTATGTAGCAGCCAATGCACCTACCAATGTCATAAAACTTAAAAACGAATTTTAACAAGGAGGATTTAGAATGAATAACGAATTACTAAAATATAGCCTCCAATTATCTATGCTATCTATCTTGCTCTCTAAACATTTACTAAACGATATTGAATACAGAAAGATAAAGTTAAAACTGATGAAAAAGTACAACATTTCAACAGAATTATATTTATAATGTTTTGCGAGTGTGGTATAATAGAACTGCATAGAGAGATACAAAAAGGAGGCGGATGCAGTGAAGAAAGATGTAAAAGTTATTAAAGGTGATACCACACTGAAAAGAACTGCATCAGGCTGTGTTGAACGCTCAATAAAGAGAGTGGCAGCGTATTGCAGAGTTAGTACGGATACTGAAGATCAGATTAACAGCTATAATTCTCAGGTAGAACATTACACAGAATTTATACAGAAAAATAAAGAGTGGACTCTTGCCGGAATATATGCTGACGAGGCGATAACAGGAACACAGGTTGATCGAAGAATTGACTTTCAAAGATTAATAAATGACTGTATGAACGGCGATATAGATATGATAATTACAAAGTCTATATCAAGATTTGCAAGAAATACATTAGACACCTTAAAGTATGTAAGAAAGTTGAAAGAGTTTAATGTTGCGGTCTTTTTTGAAGAGGAAAACATAAACACCTTAACAATGGACGGAGAGTTGCTTTTAACAATTTTAAGTTCAGTTGCGCAACAGGAAGTAGAGAACATTTCAGCCAATGTCAAAAAAGGTTTGAGAATGAAGATGGAAAGAGGAGAAATGGTCGGCTTTCAAGGGTGTTTAGGCTATGACTATGATCCGGAAACTAAAAGCATTTCTATCAATGAAAAAGAAGCTGAGATTGTAAGATATATTTTCAGAAGATATATTGAAGGTGTTGGCGGTATGGTAATCTCCAGAGAACTTGAAGAACAAGGATATTTATCGCCAAGAGGAAATAAAAGATGGACGGAAACAACAGTTTTAGGAATCATAAAAAACGAGAAATATAAAGGGGATCTTATGATGGGAAAGACCTATACGGTTGATCCTATTTCAAAGAGAAGATTGGATAATTTCGGAGAACAGGATAAGTTTTATATAGAGAACCATCACGAGCCAATCATTTCGGAAGAAGATTTTGAAAAAGCTCAAGGTATTAGATTAAGAAGGTCAAAAAACAGAAATACCGTTGCTAATAATGGCGGTAAGAGAGAAAAGTATTCAAGAAAATATGCTTTTAGCAGCATGCTTGAATGTGGATTTTGCGGTCATAATCTTTCAAGAAGAAATTGGCATTCGAGTTCAGAGTATACAAAAGTTATATGGCAGTGTGTCAATGCTACTAAAAACGGAAAGAAGTATTGTCCGCATAGTAAAGGGATTGAAGAAGAAGCAATAGAAAAAGCATTTATGGAAAGTTATCGTCAGGTATGCCACAATAATGTGGAAATTACTAATGAATTCCTTAAAACTGTGGAAGAAGAATTGAAAGACAACAGTTTAGCTAAAGACCTGAAGAAGATAACAAATCAACTTGATAAGATACTAAAGAAAGAAAAGGATCTTGTTGAGTTAAGGCTGAATGAGTCAATCAGCATGGATATATATCAGGATAAGTATAATGAAATAGCTATTAGTAAAGAAAAATTACTTGCAGAAAAAAGGACTTTAGAAGTAACACTCACTGATGAAAAAGCGTTGAAGAAAAGGCTCGAGGGGTTTAAAAAATTACTTGAGTCCAATAAATATCTTGAGGAATTTGATAGGGCAGTATTTGAAAGTATAGTAGATAAAATCATCATTGGGGGAACTAACGATGAAGGTGAAATTGATCCTGCAATGATTACTATCATATATAAGACTGGAAAAAAAGATTCTCAGGACGGAAGATTATTCAAGAGCAGAAGAAAAAATGCCAAGGAAGTTAATGAGGAAACTGACAACAAATTGTATCCTCATTCAAGCGACGAGGTCAATAATTTGTGTTCCTATCATATGGACAACACATGTGGAGACGGTAGTGTTACTTTCCAAATTGGACTCAAAGAATTATATTAGTGTAGAACTTCCGATGAATGATATGGACTTAACAAGTGCTGAGATTAAAGCAACCTATAAAGAAATTTAAAATTATGTTTTAGAAAAGTTTGGGTTTAAGGTATCGACACTTTGTATTGCACAAGTGAAGAGAAAATATGGTTTAGATGTTAGAGAACACTATAATATTTCTAATAACGAGGAACAGAAAGTTCCACAGTGCACAATTGAAAAAGAAGAAGCGATTTTGGATGCGTTGAAGCATTTTAAGATGGCTTATTAAATTAATTTTGGCGACAAATTTCTATATAAATAATTTGGAGGTTAGAAAATGAGTAGAAAAGCAATATCTGAAAATGTAAAACGTAGATTATGGTCGGAATCTATGGGAAGATGTATGAATCCAGATTGTAAAGAAGAATTATTTATAAATAATAATGATATCATGGAAAAAGCACATATTGGTGCATATTACAAAACAGAAGATAATTCATATGAAAACTTGATAGTTTTATGCCCTAATTGTCATAAGAAATTTGATAAAATTGGTTTTATAGATGAAAACAATGTTAAGCAATGGAAAGAGATTCGAAGAAATGAATTAGAAAAATTTTTCTCTGTAGAACTGAGTTCTTTTGATAAACTTAAAGAAAAAGTTGTACCAATTTTGAGTGAAAACAATATCATATATAAAAGTTATTACATAAGTGGTAATAAGTATTTATGGGATAAATTTGAGCCTCTAATATTATCAAATAACGAAAAGCTAAAATTGTTATTTGATAATAATCTTAGTTTATTTCAAAAGCATCCAGTTAAAGAATATTCAAATTTAGAAATTATTAAAAATTTCATAATTCATGTTGAAGAATTTAAAAACACTCGATGTGATGAAGAAAAAATTAGAGAGGTGCTTTTTCCCCCAAAAATAAATTCTATTTTTGGAATTGTGCCGATAAGTAATAATATACTTCCGTCTACTGAATCTTTAGAAAAACTGTTAAAAACATTTAGAGATAAAGATATGCTAGAAGAAGTTGTTTTAGGAATAGACAAACCATATATATTACTGAAAAATGGAGAAAAGATATTTATGGATGATACTCCTAGGGTAAGGCAGTTGTATTATGATTTTAATTGCTTTGAAGAAGTTGGAGTCAGATTTAAAAGTTTAAATTTTGCATTAAAATATTTAAACTCTAGAAATATATCATTTGAATATAGTAATCAGGATATATTGAGAGAAATTAAAATAAATGATGTTAACATAGTCTTTGTATATGAATACTGTTTAAGTAAGGAATTTTTATATAGAATGATGCCCAAAGCTAGTGATGTGATTGTAAATTTGCATAATTGGAATGGAACATGTTGTATATCGAAAGAAGCTCTAGATTCATCGAAAGAGTTTAACGTTGAATTACTTACAATGAACGAGTTTTATAGATATGTCAATAGAATTAAATAAAATAGAAGTAATTAATTTCATTAAGAAAAATACTAAGCAATTTTGTGAGTTTGAAAAAGTTTTTATTTTTGGCTCCATATTAAGAAAAGACAAATACTCAAATGATATCGATATTTTATTATTATATTCAGACTTCTCTTTTGATATTCAAAGGAATATTAATATAATTAAAGCGTTTATACAACAAAAAACATTATACCCTGTAGATATAACGGCACTAAGTTTTGAAGAAGAAAAAGAGATTGGTTTTATAGATAAGCTAGATAAAAAATATGTTTGTATAAAATGAATGTTGGGAATAGTTGTAAGCTTGGACAAATATTAACATATTAAACATGTCAATCGGGTGAGCGAGCCGATTTTGGAATATTAGAAAATTATAATGACAATATTGAACTGAATGCGCTCACTTCTGCACTCGAGGAATCAATTACGTTAATAAAATGTTAATTCACACTGAGGAAATATATATAAACAGAATACGAGAAGTTTTTGGTGATACGAAAGATGTAGTAGTAAAGGTGAAATCGTGTGTAGTATATGATTATCTTACATGTATATCAGGTGTAGATGACAATGGCAGATGGTTCGTATGAGCTTATTAATGTTAATGCAAGTGTTGTAGATCATAATTATTTTTACAAGGAAGCATATGAAGATGATTTTAAAGCAATATGGAAATCATTGTTAGGATTGGAAATCGCATCAAAAAGCATATCTGATAGTGAAAACTCAGAATTATTTAAGTATTCTCCTTATAAATCGCTTAACGGAGAACAACAAAATGCATCATATGACATATTAAAGAAATTAAGTTTGATTAAGAATGGGTTATATCGGTCAATGATATAGATTAATAGTGGTGCGGGTACAGGGAAAACTATTTTAGCGGTATATCTAATTAAATTATTAACCGGTATTACAAATAATAAGAAGGTATGAAATACACCTTGATGATGTTGAAATATCTGAAATAATCAGGGTGATTTCGAGAAACATTATGCAATTAAAAAATAGGATTTGTTGTTCCTATGAATGAATTGTGGTCAACAATGAAGGGATGTTTTGACTCTATTGATGGACTATCATCAAATATGGTTCTAGCTCCAGAGGATGTTATTAATGATTCAGGAATATATGATTTACTAGTTGTTGATGAGGCACACAGACTATATCAACGCCACCACCTTCCAGGACTACAAATGTATGCAAAGTTCGATGTATTAATGAAAGACTTATGGGAGATGACTTCAAGAAGGAGAAATCAGATTTAACAGAATTGGATTGGATTATTAAAAGTAGCCGGATACAGATTCTATTCTATGATGAACTTCAAACAATAAGGGCTACAGATATAGATAAAGGGCGTTTTGACAATATTTATAAGCCTCATATTTTTGCATATTATGCATTGTTTTCTCAAATGCGATGCAAGGGTAGAAATAAATACTATGAATATGTTAAGCGGATATTCAGTAGCGAAGGATTAACTATTCGTGATTATAAGAAGATTTGTAATTATTATGCTAAAGTTGTGGATAATATTGAAACACTGTTTGATGGTATTCATGAAAAAGATAGTCAATTAGGAGTATGTCGGGTTTTGAATGATTCAGGATGGAGTAAAAGTGAAGATATAGTGATTGACGGATAAACCTATCATTGGGCAGGAGAAAAAAATAGTACAAAAGATAATGTTATTATAAGCATACATAAGAGTAAGGGATTTGATCTAAAGTATGCAAGAGTAATATTTGGTAAAGAGATGTACTACGATGGTAAATCTTGTCGAATAGATATAAATAAAAGAGAACTCAAAGATAATTTCACAAAACCTGATGGAGCAAGTGCAATGAGACAGTACGTCATTAATATATATCTTACATTAATGACTAGAGAAATACTTGGAACATATGTCTATGCGGTTGATCCGGCTTTGAGGAAATATTTGAAAAACTATCTAAATTAGAGAGAAATGGATATAGGTGTATGCAGTAATGGGAAATAATGATAATTCAACAAATTTAACTGAAGTTCTTTCGCAATTTTCAGAATCCAAAAAAAAGTTGCTTAATGGAATTAATATGGAAGGGATGTTAAAAACTCAAAATTTGTTGTCTGAATATGCGAAGCAAATACAGGTGCCCAGTGCACAAATTAGTATTGCAATAGATGCGGCAAGGCCTTATATAGCAATGCAAAAGAAATTGTCCGAACTGTTTCAGCAAAGCTATATAGAATCTAAGGTGTTTAGCAGTCATTCTGAAGATTTAATAAAAAAAGTGGCTGATTTACAGTCATCGGCCTCACTTATGGCTAGTTTATCGGGCGCTACAAATATGATAAAAGAACTGCAGGTGAGTCTTGCAGAATCTAATGTTTTTGGATGTATTCAGGCAATGCAAAGCGTATTAGACTCAAGTGATATACGGATGCCCGATTTGGCTTTTTTTAAAACGACAGATTTATTAAAGTCGCTACGCAAAGAGATAACGCTCCCACCTGGCTTTGTTACGGATATAAAGGTTTTGAATAAATCCAGTGCTGTAAGATTAGCGGATAATAATAGTATTTCATATCGAAGTGATTTGCATAAATTTGTAAGTGATAATTCGGAATCAACGGCTACGGTTGATGAAATGAATATAATCTGCGGTACAGAAGGTGTTCTGGATGTTGTGTCAAAAGAAAAATTTACGGAAAACGAGTTAATGGACTTTATGAGCTACTTGGATTCTCATCCGATGATGGCAATGAGAAATGAAGTAGGACAAAGAATATTCGAAGTTATTTCCAGTTTTTCACAAACACATTCTTTCGACAAAGCCGAGTATTATCACTGTTGGGCGAGAAATAAGGATGAGCCACCGTATGTATGGGA
>CALIWM010000254.1:0-10084 GCA_938046645.1 uncultured Gemella sp.
TTTCTTCATTATAATTAGCTGTTGGTGTCCAATTATATGATCCGTGCATTACATAGTCCATATCTATGATACAAAACTTATCATGCATACGGTTATATCCTTTATTTCCCCATCTCGGAATGACCACAACATCGAACTTATTCTCTCTCAGTTTTGAAATCATATTTATATTTGAGTCTTCCTGCGAAACTATTATTCTTACATTTAATCCTTGCTTCTTTTTCGCTAATAACTCTTGATAAATAGCTTCATTAGAAAACCATGCAACAGCTGCCCAAATTATAAATTTAGCATCTCTAATTCCCTGAATTACTTCATCTTGAATTGCATCAAAAACTACATTATGCTCTGTTACTTCATCTGGTGTATCAATTACCTGTGGACGTATTTCAACGTGATGTAAAGCATAATCATCAGACTCCTCATATACATACTCTACTAACTCTTTTAGAATTTTCTCATTTTCTTCTGCGATTTCTAACAAAGGAACCGGAACTCGTAATTCCACAATCTCCCAATGTTGATAGGAACGCCCATGATTTGCAAATTCATATTGTGGAACAAAATTTACTCTTGCTCTACCTATTAACCTCAACAGTTAGTCTCTTGATTCAATTGTTCTATATTTTCTATCATATTTCAATACTTCTAGCAGAGTCTTAATGAAAGCACTTCTATCCATTAATATCACCTATCTTTATATATTTACCACTCTTAATTCTTTTATCGTTTGATTCTTCAGCGCCTGCAGGAATATCCCAATATAATCCAATCTTTGTGGCACCAGGTTCACGTCCCTATATACAGAGGATTAGTATACTTGTTTCTTAGTTATATTATAATGTTAATTAGGCTATTTTACAATTGTCAAATTTATAGCTGGGTGCCAGTGGGTGCATTTTTTCTTATTATCCATTCTCTAGTGTCAACTCTAGGCTATGGATATGTTCCCACTCTACCTTATTTTCTCTCAAATAATAAGGCTTACTCTAAGCTATCGATACCTTTTAACGATAGCCTAGAATAAGCCTTTATTTACTATATTTTATTTACTTAGTGGGTGCAACTCTTGACATCAATACTACACACTCAACATGTGCTGAGAGCTTTCTTCTATACTAATAGACGAAAGGGTGTGAAAATGATTTTTAAATGATACTGTGGAACGGAACAGTAGCCCTAGTATTGACTACTGTCGTTTCTATTCATATTGGCTATTCTAGGACTGAGATGAAAAAATCTATAAATGCTCAGAATAAAATTGAACCCGCAAATCTCCCAAAAACAATGGTGAGTCATGTACTTGTATTATTCCGAAAAAATACACCTCTGGTGCAGTGAGACAAATTGGTGTATCTTATAGTGGCTTCGTAGATGAAAGCTATACTCTACTATCACTCTTTGATGATGTAGAACAAATTGAAAAAGATAATAGACTTCAGACAGCTATTGATGTTGTCAGAGAACAGTTTGGTTTTTTAGCCATACAAAAAGGAACCGTCCTAACTGAAGGTTCCAGAAATATTGAACGCAGTAAACTTATCGGTGGTCATTCCGCGGGTGGATTGGAGGGATTAAAATGAAACAAGAAAAAAATACAGTACAATTTTCAGAAATCCGTAGCAAAGGATGTAATGATATTGAAATGCTTGAAAGATTTTTACATGGAATCGTTGAAACAGCAACTTCAAAACTTCGTCAGAGAAAACTCAAAACAACTGAAATATCGATACGACTAGTACATGCTAAATCTGAAAACCGATTACCATTGGAATTTACATTTAGCATTAAGCCAACAAGCTCATCTGTGATAATCTATACTGAGGTAATCAATCGCTTTAAAGAATGTTACACAGGTGGGGGAATTCAAGGTTTTACGATTCAATTTGATAAAAATACCCTTGCCTCTGCATAGAAAGGATTTGATATGATTGACCGTTCATATTTACCATTTCAATCAGCAAGAGAGTACCAGGATACAAAGATGCAAAAATGGATGGGCTTTTTCCTATCTGAACATGCATCAGCACTCTCTGATGATACAAACAAAGTAACGTACATGTCTGACTTATCACTAGAGAAGAAATTATTACTCCTCAGTCAAGTATACGCCGGGCAGCTACGCACACGCATTCAAGTGATTGAAAAAAACAAGCGTGTTTCCTACACTGGAACAATACCAAGTCTGACCAAAGATTTCATTTTGATAAAAACTACAACAGGTCACATCAATTTGAAATTAAAAGACATTATTAGTATTGAACTTGTCGAGGAGGTGCTCTATGAATCAGCTTGAGTTTCAGCGTAATCACCTACAAATGGACTATTATAGCGAGAGCTACCAAGATTTTGAACGTGACTTCTACCGCTACTCTAACATGAATATTCCATTGACCTTCCTAACTGATGATATCCTAAAAACAATGGCGACTTCACGTAAGAATTACTTTGTCCTCAATAAGGAAAAGTCCAGAGATAACCGCGATCACTTCTTCATATTTGAAGTAAGTACCGTAGATGAGAATCCGCTAATCTATCATTATACATATAAGAAAACTACAATATATTTAGCAGAAAAATAGGAGCAGTTCAATTGACTGTTCCTATTTTTAATATTCATAAAATCTAAAGTCTTTATACTCTTTAACAATGGAGTCGCCAACCAGAACAGACTATACTGACCAGCGACTACCTTAAATTTAATGTTTCAGATTTATTTTCTTATCTCTAATTTCATAAACTACATCTGCTACATTTTCGAGTAATCGTTTATCGTGGGTGATAAACACGATAGTTCCGGTGTACTCCTTCATTAGTATTTCCAAAGCCTCTAAACTTGGTATGTCAAGGAAGTTACTGGGTTCATCCATTATTAGGATGTTATATCTACCCATGAGCATTTTAGCAAGCAACAATTTTATAATTTCTCCACCGCTTAAAACAGATAAACTTTTTCCAATATCGTTCTGTTTGAACCCCATAGATGCTAGCACTGAACGAATTTCTGATATATTGTAGTCACAATCCTTCTGCATAAACTCCATAACATTCTGATTACTGTTGTACTTGTAACCATTCTGTGCAAAGTAACCTATTTTTGCCTTAGGCGAAATAGAAATTCCTTCTTCATGGTTTAAGATCATTTGGATTAAAGTTGTTTTTCCGATTCCATTACCACCAGTTAACGCCACTTTTGCTCCTAACGGAATTTGAAAAGATGCATTTTCAAACAGAGCCTTATCCCCAAATACTTTATTAATTTCTGCACCGACTATAGGGTATGGATTATGGAGCTCCAATGCTTTACTTTGCCTGAAACGAATTCTGCGAATGCCTTCCGGAGCTTCTACTTTTCCTAAGGCCGCAATCCTGTGCTCTAGGGTTTTAGCAGCATTATACATCTTTTTTTCCTTACTTCCTATTGATTTTTGATGAGCTAAACGCCCTCCGTCTTCAGTACTTTTTTTCTTTGAAGAACCTTTTGCCTTCTGTTCTATTTTACGAGCCTGTTTTCGCTTTTCCTCCGCAGCCCTTTCCAATCGGGCACGTTCCGCAATAAATTGTTCGTATTCTGCAGCTTGGCTCTTACGTTCTTCCTCTTTCTGACGAAGATAATCAGAATAGTTTCCCCAATACTCAGTGATTTTGCCATCTTTCAGTTCCCATATTTTATCTACTATTTCATCAAGAAAATAGCGGTCATGGCTAATAACTAACAGTGCACCTGTAAAATATTTTAGCTGTCCTATTAGAAAATCAATTCCTTCACGGTCTAAATGGCTCGTAGGTTCATCCGCTAAAATACCATGAACCTGTGCCGATAAGGCCTGTGCTATTTTAAGCCTTGTTTCTTCACCACCGCTCATAGTCTGTATATTTAATTGCTCAACACCTAGCTTGCCTACAAGTGCAAAATCTTTTTCCTCCTGCAGAGTTACTTCGTCCAACTGGGGAATATAGGCAAGTTCACCCAGACGATTCATTTTACATCCTGGGGGAGTTAATTCTCCTAAAAGTACCCTGAGTAAAGTGCTTTTTCCAGCACCATTTGCTCCTACTAAACCAATACGGTCATAATCATATACTTCTAATTCATTTATATCTAAAACATCGCGTCCTTTGAATTCCACACGAATGTCTTTTGCTTTTAATATTAATTCCATAACATTTCCTCCTGTCTATAATCGCATGCTTTCATTTGCTTGTATGCAGGGAAAACCCTGCGATTTTAGCAGGAAGAGTTACATGAAAATAAGATACATAAATATTCCTCCAATATTGTTTATTTTAAATCTAATTTTCTAACCTCAGTTATCATTTGGCAAACTATAGCAATGCCAATAATTAAAATACCTGATAGTAAAAACCAATGATTTACACCGATTTTATCAGCAAAGAATCCAGAAAGAATTAACCCAATTGGCATAGCAAGTGACATGATACTTCCGATCAAAGAAAATACACGTCCTAAATATTCAGGCTTAATTTTCTCCTGAAAAAGAGCTGTTTGCACACCGCTATAAAATGGCACCGAAAGCCCCATTATTGCACAGCAAACTACGAATATTACAAATCCATTTGGAGGAAGTATTCCCGAAACGGCTAAACTGGTCCCCATTATAAAAAATGAACTTGTTATTAGTAATACATGCTTTTCGAAGCCCCCTAATCTTCCTAATAATAAGCCTCCTGCTAGCATCCCAAATGCAAAGGAAATTTCCGTAATAGAAATATGCACAGGCGTTCCATTAAAGTGTTCCATGCTTATTAAAGGAAATAGTGCATTGATTGGCATATAAACAAAAGTATATAGTGTTCCTAAGAGTAATAAGGCAAACAATCCTTTGTTTTGTCTCAGAACCACAACTCCTTCTTTCATCTCCCTTATGAAATTTGGTTCTAAACTTTGCACTTGATTACCCAGCTTAGGTATACGTACAATTGCTACCGTAATAGATGCAATCACAGCACCCAATACGTCGATGGCAATAATAGCATTTAAATCCCAAACGGAGTATAAGAGTGCTGCAACTGCCGGACTAACAATATAGCTTATAGACTGCAAAGACTGACTATAGCCTGCGCATTTCGTTAGCTGTTCTTCTGGTACTAAAAGTGGTGTAACCGCATTGAGTGCTGGGGTATGAAAAGCTGTTCCAATGCTACGGATAAACAATACTATCATAATCATCCAGACAGGTAGCTCCATACAGAATGCAACAATAGCAAGCACTGCACCAGCTGCTGCGATAATTAAATCGGCACCAATCATTATCTTCTTCCTATCATGACGATCCACTAGCACACCAATGGCAGGTCCCAAAATCGCATAGGGTAAAAAACCTACTAATGAAGCCATAGACAAGACCATCGCAGATCCTGTTTTTTCTGTAAGGTAAAAAATAATCGCCATTTGCAGGATGGCACTAGTGATTAATGATACTGCTTGCCCTGCCCATATTGCATAAAATTTTCGTTTCCAATTGTTGTATTTTTCCATTTATATTATCTCCTGCATATTATTTTGCTTGAATTTCTATTTTGAATAGCATTCTAGGCAATAAAAAATGCAGGCCAAACCCCACAATGTGGCTTTTGGTCTGCATACATACAATTTGGAAACATTCATATTAAAGACATAGTTAAATAAAGGTATAGTTAAATAACCAATATCCTCACCGTAACTAATGAATGCTCAATATCGTATAAATAAGCACAACAAAAAAGCCTATCATCGGGTATAGATTCTGCTTTTTTTATTGCCAGCTTATCTTAAACGCATTGAGGCTGTCATAGTTTCGGTTCCTCCTACATCTTTGTTTATATCAATTTATAGTATAACACAACAAGATGATATGTTCAATATAAAAGTTATGGAATGAGACTCATACTTCCAATTCGATGCCAGATTTAAAGGATATGACGAAGTTTTCTTCATAGACTGTAACGCTCTGGATTATCTTCCTTAGTAGCAAGCGATTAGCTTTCACAAAATCTTCTGTTTGTAGTTTTAAAAATTCATCAGGATTTTCTAACTCAACCTCAAAATATTTCATTTTACATTCCCTCATTTCATTTATTGATAAATTGAGTTTGCAAAAAAGAGTGGACAATTTTTGTCTACTCTTAACCTTTAAAATAGTTTTTTTTAATCGATTTGAAGTTGCCTAAATTATTACTTATTCGGTAAAATGAAGTATTGCTTTCAACAGATTTCCTTCAACTACACTTCACTTGATTCAAACAAGGTGGGTACATTTCTATTCCCACAAACTCCTTGTCAATGGAAACAAACACGTACCCACAGGGTAAATGGAAATAGAAACTGATAATTTCTAGCTATCACTTCTACTCATTCCAAAAATTTTCTCACTCTGATACTTACCCACCATAAAGCAAAAAGCCTTGCAATCAAGGCTTTCATTATCCCTTTCGTTCAAAGGTTTCTAAGCTTTTACGAGCAGAGCGACACACTCAGCGGTTCGCTATCTCCGTTCTGTCTGCGTGCTAGCACTTGTCAATCACGGACAGCTATCGCATGGGCGGAAGTAAATGCTAATCTTCGTCGTTTTACTCCTTGACTAGCAAACTTACCGCCTCAACATGATACGTCCCTGGGAACATATCTACAGGTTGCACTGCACCTGGTTTATAACCTAGACCCCTCATAATTTCCATATCTCTAGCTAATGTTGCTGGATTACAACTAACATAGACTATTTTTTCTATATCCATAGCTGCAAGATCACGTAAGAAACTTTCGTCGCATCCTTTACGTGGCGGATCAACGATAACTGCATCTAATTTCACATTTTGTGAGATTAATTTTTTAATTACATCTTCACTTTTACCTAGTAAAAACTCTGCATTAGTTATATTATTATTTTTCGCATTTTCGCGGGCATCTAAAACAGCCGCTTCTACTATTTCAATACCGTATACTTTCTTAACTTTCTTCGCAGCGAATAGACTTATTGTTCCAATACCACAGTAAGCATCGATTATCGTATCAGTTTCTTTTAATTCTGCAAGTTCTAACGCTTTACTATATAATACCTCCGTTTGAACTGGATTTACCTGATAGAATGAACGAAGTGAAATCTTAAATTCTATTCCGTCTAACGTGTCAGTTATATAATCCTTCCCAAAAAGATTTTCAGTTTTATCACCAAAGATTACATTAGTCTTTCTATCATTGATATTTAGCATAATACTAACGATTCTATCATCTAATTTAGATATTTTCTCAACGAATTCATCTAATTTATTAAACTTCTCCTTCGCTACAATACCTACCATAATTTCACTCTTAAGACTATTTGTTCTAAACATAATATGTCTAATAGCACCTGAGTGATTGTTTTCATCATAAACAGATAAGTTAAGTTCTGAAATTAGACTACGTAATTTATTCATTAATACATTGTGTTCGTCATACTGAATAAAACATTTCTCTATATTAACAACATCATGACTTCGTGGTTTATAATAACCCATCTTAACTTCACTATTAACTTTTTGTACTGGAATCACAGACTTATTACGGTAATGATGCCCGTCTTCCATTCCCAGCGTATCTAATACTTTGATAGAATCTTTTCCAAGAGATTTATCCATAACATTTTGAACTTTTTTCTTCTTAAACTTCAATTGCTCTTCATAGTTCATATGAACTAAATTCGCCCCTGAAGTTTTTGGAATACCATCAACTCTATTTTTTGAACTTTCAATAATATTAAGAACTTTTCCGTAACCAAGATTTTTCTTTAATTTAATTATCTTAAACTCAATTACTTCACCTTCTATAACATCTTCAATAAAAATTGGAAAATTATCAATTTTTACTACACCAAGTCCATCATGTGTGTAATCTATAACCTTCCCTTCGAATATATCATTTTTTTGCATAATTCACCTTTCTAAAATAAAAAGGAGAGCAGATATAGGAAACTGTCTTCCCTACTCTGTTCTCCTACATTTAATATTTATTAAACTATCTTTACATGCTTAAACCAATTACTTTAATTGAATTAACAAACTCAAGATCTTTAATTCGTTTATTTAATTTTTCAATATTTATATCACCTGAACTCAGCTCTAAAGAAATAATTATCGTAGCTTTTGCATTAATTGGCACCGTTTGGTGAATAGTAAGTACACTACACTTTTCTTCATTAACAACCGATAAAATTTTACCTAATATTCCAGGAATATCATCAACGTCGATAGACAGTGATAGAATTGATTGTCTTTTCACATCTTGAATCGGAAAAATTGTATCTTTATATTTATAAAATGCACTTCTACTTAAATCAAATCTTTTAGAAGCTTCTAAAATTGATAATTTAGAATCTTCTTCTAAAGCTTTTTTCATCGCTAATGTCTTCTTTACAGCTTCTGGCAATACGTCTTCTCTAATTATATAATAAACTTTTTCTTTATCCACAGTGGTTATCTCCTACTCTACGAATTCAAACTCACCTTTAAGGATCTTAACAGTATCACCATTTTTACATCCTCTTTCACGTAAAGCATCATCTACACCCATAGAACGCATTTGTTGAGCAAAACGTCTAACAGAAGCATCACGGTTGAAATCAGTCATTAAGAATGCACGTTCGATACCAGGTCCACTTACTACATAAGCTCCAGTATCATCACGAGTAATCTTGAATGTTTCATCCTTAGGTTTATGTTTATAAAGAACTCTGTTTTCCATACTTTCTTCTTCAGTATCAAGTTCATATAACGTATTCGGATCTGTATTATCAAGTATATCACTTATTTTATAAAGTAAGTTATCGATATTACTACGTGTGAATGCAGAAATTTCAACGATATCAACTTCTTCACCATCATTTTCTAAGCGTTTTTTAAACTCTTTAAGATTGTCGCTAGCCACTGGAATATCCATCTTATTAGCTACTACTACTTGAGGTCTTTCTAAAAGTCTCATATTGTATTCTGCTAACTCTTGATTAATAATTTTATAATCTTCATATGGATCACGACCATCAGTTGCTGACATGTCTACTACGTGTACAATAACTTTTGTTCTTTCAATATGACGTAAAAATTGGTGACCAAGACCTACTCCTTGACTAGCTCCTTCGATTAATCCTGGAAGGTCAGCCATAACAAAACTTCTGTGATCTTTTGTTTCTACAACTCCAAGATTTGGTGCTAATGTTGTAAAGTGATAATCAGCAATTTTTGGTTTTGCTTTTGATGTTATTGATAACAATGTTGATTTACCAACAGATGGGAATCCAACAAGACCTACATCAGCCATAAGTTTTAATTCTAATGTAAGATTTCTTTCTTCTCCTGGTTCACCATTTTCAGCAATTTCTGGCGCTGGATTTGAAGGTGTTGCGAAACGACAGTTTCCACGTCCTCCACGTCCTCCACGAGCTACTACTACTTCTTGCTCGTGTTCTACTAAGTCTGCTAATACTTCTCCAGTATCAGTATCACGAATTACTGTTCCTGGTGGTACTTTTAAGTATAAATCTTTAGATTTTCTACCGTGCATACCTTTACTCATTCCGTTCTCACCATTTGGTGCTACGAATTTTTTCTGATAACGGTAATCCATGAAAGTTCTTAATCCTTCATCAACTATGAATACAACATTGGCTCCACGTCCACCGTCTCCTCCAGCTGGTCCACCTTTTGGAACATACTTCTCTCTTCTAAATGCTACTAATCCATTCCCACCATCACCTGATCGGACGAATATTTTTACCTCATCTAAAAACATAAAAATCTCCTATACAATTCTCTTTATTTTCTTAAATTTCAACTTTTAAACTATATAAAATTCAACTCGATAAAAGTTCATATACCATGAACTATTATAACATAATTTTTCCTATGATAATAATATTTAGCGAGATTTTAAACAAAAAAATATACGACTGCATACACAGCCGTACTTTACTCCACAGGCAGGACTCGAACCTGCGACCCTCTGATTAACAGTCAGATGCTACTACCAACTGAGCTACTGTGGAATAATAAGTCTAATGCTTTGGCACTAGACCTCAAATGCCTGGCAACGTTCTAGTCTCACAGGGCGTAA
>CALIWM010000255.1:0-11192 GCA_938046645.1 uncultured Gemella sp.
ATCTTAAGGCGTATTTTTTTGCTTGAGATTTTAACACTAAGTAGAAATACCCTGGATCCGTTATATCTGTAGCTTTTTTAAGATTTTCTCTACCTTGATCATCTACTACTTGTATATAACGAGTACCAACATTTAATGTTTGGTTTTCTTGTTTTGTATAATCTCTGTGTTTTTTCAGTACATCATTTGGGCGACCAGTAATGACGATTTTTGCAGGATTTGCTTGACTCGCATCTGATGTTACTCCTACTGTTTCATCACGGTTTATTACTGTAGCAGTAAATCCAAACTGTATATCTAGCTGATTAGTCGTACCGGGAACATTATCAAATTTATTTCTAGACCCTTGTTTTATCGTTGCATAACGAATCTTTCCTGTTTCAGAATATACTGGTATTTCTAAACGAAAATTTTCTTCGTTATAGATATAGATTTTCTTCTCAGCTGGAATAGAGAATGTGAAATCTACCTTTGGATCTTGATTGACAGCTGCACGGAATGCAGTGTTTTTCGCTATTTCCTTTCCGGTACGAGGATCTTTCGCCCCTGTATTTTCAATTGACTTAGTTTCAGCTCTGTTCTCAGTATTTTCAGCTGAATTAGTCCCAACTTTTTTCTCCGTATTTTCAGCTTTATTATCTACAGTTCCTTTTAAAGTTGTAGAGTCAACTACTGGAGTTTCTTTTTTCTCAACTGGTTTGTTTCTTAATTTTGAGTTAACAGAAACCACTAATTTTTGATATGCTTTAGCTAGTTCTCCTTGTGTTGTCGCGCTGGCTAAAGTTGCTTTTGCTGCATTTAAATCGGCTACTAAACTAGCTACACTTTCTTCTGTTTTGTTCGCATAAACCCCATTTGAAATCTTTCCTTCGATTTCACTAATAAAGCTAGATAGTTGTGTTTTATCTAATGTTTTTACTGGCTCTTTTGCTGCTTCTTGTTCAGTTTCTTTTGTAGCATCCTTTACTCCTAATTTTGCTGCTACACCTGCTGCTACTTCATCTTTTGTAGCTTCTTTAACAACTGGTTCAGCCACTACTTTTTCTGAAACTGCACCACCTAATGTCGCACCTTCATCTTTTGAGTTATCTGTTGTTGTGTTTTTTGACACATCCTCACTAGCTTGCGCTACTGCTCCAGCACCAAAAAAGATACTTGCACCTATCACTACTGATGCAGCACCTACCTTAAATTTCTTAATCGAGTAAGTTTCTACTTTTGTTCCTTCTTTTGTTTTCTTTAAATATCTATTATTTTTTCCTATCACCGATGCATCCCTCCTTAAAAATTCATCACTTCAACTTAACTAATATTTTTTTCTCCATTAAAGGATAATAAAACACAGACAAACATGCATTACTATCCCATTTTATAATCATTATCTCATACCCTATATCTTACCAATTTTCACTGTTTTTTTCAAATCATAACCATGCTCTAATAGTATAATATATATTAAATTATAAAATATATTCTTCGTTATTATTTTTTAAAACCATCTTTATCCTTAGTACTTTTTATTATTCATCTAGTATACTTTAAAAAAATAGTGAAAATATATTTTAATAACATTTAAATAACTCTAAAGAAATCGTTTTTTCTTTATGATTTAACCTTTTTTCAACTTCTTATATCTTTTACTATTTAGTTTTATATAAATAATATAATTAGAAAAATATTTCTTTATTACAGTATTAATGTAATTACTCACCATTATAATATAATAAAATACTCAAATAATATTATAATAATATTATTAAAATACTAAGTAACCTTTATCGACTAACTGCTGAATCTCTATGTTTATTTACAGATTAGCGGGTCTTTCTATCCCTTTATACAAAAATAAAAAAACAGAGAATCATATTTAATAATTCTCTGTTTAACGATTAGTCTATTATTTGTACATTTTCTCTAAAAATATCTTTGTCGTTAAATAGCAATCCATATATTCTTGCTACCTTAATATCTTGTTCAAACTTCATACTATTTTTGCTATTCAGCTGTGGATGAAGACTTATTTTACCCCCTCTATTAATCTCTCTTATAATAGCTGCTTTATTCTTTTTCACCGCTAGTACTCTAAAATTATTAGTAGAAAAATTCTCCCCGTAATCTTCTTTAGTAGTATTTGTTAAAATATGAAGTAGCACCCTCTGAATTTTCTTATTACTATACCTTTTAGTCGCTATTAATTCTACTAAATTACTGTAACTTTCCGCTTTAAGCGCCGCTTCATAAATTCTATTTTCTAATCCTTCACTAACATCGTAAATCTGCTCTATTCCTACTTTACCTAAAGATAAAATTTTATATTTTAAATATGAGAACAACGAGCTCTCAGATGCTATAGTCTCTTTCCTAAGATCAGCAACCATTTCTTTCGAAAGGTATTTTTCTATCTTCTCATCATTTATATTATTTCTTATAGCAGTTGCGCTTAAATGAACCTCTCCTGAAATATCCGAACCGTTCAAACCTTGACCTTCTCTTTTTACAGGAACCATTTTAATATCTAAATCCGCTTCTCTAATAGCTTTATAGTAACTATACGCTAAACTGAAATTTGGATTATTACTTTCCAAACCATATAACACACTATTGATCTTAGCGTGATTAAGACCTGTTTTTAATAATTTCTTATATTCTTCTTTGTTTGTTTTTTGTTGTTTTGTGTAAATTTCTTCAAAAACACTGACATCATCATTTTCAGTCCCAAAGATTAAATGCGTTATTCCAGCCCCGGCCAATATTTCAATACTTTTTCTAGCAAAGTCATCACCATATGCAACACTACCAAGATAAGGTAGAGCAATAACCATATCACAACCACTTCTCACTGCCTCTTTAGCACGTATATAGCCATCCATTATCGCTACTTCACCTCTTTGTGTAAAAAATTCACTCATCACACAAATAACTTCACCATTATTTTCAACAGCCAATTTTCTTGCACATTCTATTAAATATTTATGTCCACTATGCAGCGGATTAAATTCAGCAACTATTCCTATCCTCATTTTTCCACCTCACTTTGTTACTGTTTTTGTACAAATATAAAAGTAGCGAGGTTTTTACTTAATACTCTAAAATACTAAGCAATCCACTCGCCTTTTACTTTACTATTCTTTGTCTTCTTCATTTGTTTTCGGGTTGGAAACTACTTTTTCCTCATTATTATCTTCAAAAACATCTACTGTCCAACCTACCAAACTTCCGTCTTCTGCAGTGACCTTGCTAATAGAAAACTGTCTTGATTTTTTGTCCTCATCAGTCAATCTCTTCACTTCTTTTTTCCCGAAGTCCAAAGCTTCTTTCTGAGATTCAAACACTTTTCCAGTAGTTCCCACTCCTTCTGAGCTAGATAGTTTTTTCCCATTATAATCTTGTTGTTTCTGTACTTTTGAGACTTCTCCACCATTTGTCGTACTTATATTTTTGTTTTCATTTTGTGTAACTTTATTCTCTACTGAAACTGTATTTTTATTCTCGGTTTTTTGTCCCTCTTGCTGTTTTACAGTTTGATCTTTGCTCTCTTCAGCCTTATTTTCCTTAACATCTTCTTTATCTTTTGGTTTATGTTTTTTAGAATTTTGCGATGTATCATTTTTCTGTACAGGCTCTTCTTTACCAAAATAACTTATTGCTAAAAAAATAATACCTACTAAAACAAGCGAACAAACACTATATATTAAAATTTTAATGAACTTGTTGTTTTTCATAGTTTAATATCCTTTTTCATACTTACTCTTTATTATACCACTTCTTATAATATTTTGCTAAGATTTACAGATATTTCATCACACTTTTACTTCTCCGCACTCCCTATACTACACTATAAAGAAACTCATAGCCCTCCTTTTAGAGTTCTATGAGTTTTCTTATTATCCTTCTGTAATTTTTACAACGACTTCACCTTTGTCGTTTCTACCTAATGTGTAACTATAATTTTTCTTATTCTCTTTTGCTAATCTATTAATTTCCTCATTAGCATAGTTATGAGCAGCTTCTGAATTACTGAATGTTCCTGGTGCTACTGCTCCACCATTCGCTTCTGTTACTTCTTTTTTCTCTTCTTTATTAGAGTTATTTACTGTATTATTACTATTGTTATTGCTATTACTGTTATTGTTATTAGCATTATTTTGCGTATTACTTACAGTTTTGTTAGTATTACTTGATTTATTACTTTCTGATTTATTAGATGAGTTAGAAGAAGATGAATTATCTTTACTATTAGAATCGTTATTCTCTCTATATTTTTCCTCATCGCTTTTCTCTTTTGATTTAGACTTAGAGCTGTCTTTTTCTTTATCTTTGTCCTTGCTCTTATCTTTATCACTTGATGATGACGAAGTAGTTTCGTTATCTTTTTTCTTAGTAGAATTATCTCCACCTGTAAAATAACTTATACCTATAAATAGAGCACTACATAAGAAAATAGCTAATACAATTCCCCATAATACTTTCAATAATCTATTATCTTTCATTGTATTCCCCTCCTTTGTTTCTAATATATTATAATACTATTTCTTGCATATTTCCACTACTTTCTTTTAATTATAATTTATAAAAATAAAATTTAACTTAAATAAACCCACTATAATCTATTTTTTTTTAGTTGAGAAATATCACCTACGCACTTCGATATGTTTAGTGTCGGAGGCCTAAGACAAAATATAAATATAAAACAAGGGAGATTTTTATTATGAAAATTTTAAAAAAAGTTTTGCATCTAAACTATAACGAACCTAAGGGAGAAAAACGAGTAGTTAAAAGTTATAACTTCGAAGTTGCTCCTACTGCTGAAGACACTGCTTTAAAAGAAGTTGGCGAAGAGTTAAAAAAACTTATCGCTAAAAACATTGAAGACATTGTCACAAGCACAAAAGAATCACTATAATTTTAGGAGGGAATATAATTATGGAAAAAAAATTAAACATTTACTTTACAACTGATAATAAAAAAACTTATCACATCACTTTATCATTTCCAAAAGATGATTTAAGTAAGGCTACTGTAGAAGCTGTTGCGAAAAAAATTGTTGATACAAAAGTACTTAACAACGATAAACACACTCTTACAGGGTTCAAAAAAGCTACTTACACTACTCGTGAAGTAAGCGAACTTCAATAATAGAAGGGAGGGAGGTGCGGTTCAATCCGCACCTTTTTTTATGGACATACTAAATTTTATCAATACTGTAGGTTTCCCTATTTTTGTAGCGGTTTTTTTTCTGCTTAAACTAGACAATACCCTACAAAATATAGGTAAAAGTTTAAACGAACTTACACGTATTATAGAAACAAAGTTAAATATTAATATCAAAGAATAGTTTAATATAAGGGAGTAAATATTATGACAAGTCAACAAACAATGGTTAACTGGGCAAAGGATAATGTTTATAAATGGATTGATATGGATGGAATGTACGGAGCACAATGTGTAGATCTAACTATGGCTTATGTGAAAAATTTCGCCAACTTCCAAATTTATGGTAATGCCATCGATTACCTAACTAACCCAATTCCTCCAGGTTGGAGACGTTATTTCAAAGGGGATACTGAAATAGCTCCAGGAGACATAGCTATTTGGCATTGGGGCAATTGGGATAAATTTGGCCATGTAGGTATAGTGATTGAGGTAAATGAAGGAACTATCACCTCTGTAGAACAAAATGTTGATGGTACACCTGAACGTGGTGGTATAGCACGTATTATGAGTCGTGATGATACTTACCTAGCCGGATTTATCAGACCTAGCTACGATTCAACTGAAGAATGGACTAGAATTCCTGAAACTGGTCATTTCACCGTGGAAGTTCCTTCTATAAATGTTAGAAATAAACCAAGCAAACTCGGAAAAGTTACCAACACTTACTACAAAGGAGAGCGCATCTACTATGATAGCTATATAATTAAAGAAGGTTTCGTCTGGATTAGTTATATCTCATACTCTGGTGAGCGTCATTACGTCGCTACTGGCACACATAATGGAAGCGAAAGAACAAGTACATGGGGATCTTTTAGAGAATAAGTTTTAATATCGTAGTATAGATATCTTCCAACATCGAAGTTAATAAACAACATAAAAAAAAGAAGCGATTGGATATTCCAATCGCTTCTTACTCTTATTTATTCTTTAATTATTTAACACGGATGTAAACTGGTCCACTACCTAAGTTTGCAGTGTTAATTACAGTTTGGTTTCCATTCCATCCACCGTGGATAGCTTGTCCATTACCTGCGTAAACTCCGATGTGAGCTGCTCCCATTCCACCGTTTGCATAGTAAACTAAATCTCCAGGTTGAGCTTGAGATGCTGGAACTACTGTTCCTAAGCTCATGTATCCTGCTGGCCAGTCGTGGAAGTTGATTCCAACTGCTTTAAGAGCATTTGTTACTAACATTGTACAATCTTGGAAAGTTCCTAATTGAGCTAATGCTGCTTGGTAGATTGCTGCTCCTTTGTTTGAAGATGCCGCTTGAGTTGTTGCTGCAGCTGCTGGAGCTTGAGTTTTAGCTGTTACTGTTGGTGCTGCTGTTGCAACTGCTGGAGTTGCAGCTGGTTTTTCTGCCGCTTTAGCTACAGCTGGAGTTGCTACTGGAGCTTCTTTCTTAACTTCAGCTTTTGGTGCTTCTTCTTTTTTAGTTTCTACAGCTTTTGTTTCAGCCTTCGCTGGAGTTGCAGCTGGAGCCGTTGCTTTCGGTGCTGCAGCTGGAGTTGTTGGTGTAGCTGCTGGAGCTACTGTTGCAGCTGTTTTTGGTGCAACTGTTTGAACAGGGTCAACCTTAGCTACAGTTTTTTCTGGAGTGTTTTCCACTACTGTTGCTTTTGGAACTGTTACTTCTGCAGTTTTTGCTGCATTTCCATCAACTTTTAATACTGTACCAACGTAGATTAAGTTAGGATCCGAAAGTTTGTTTAATTTAACAAGTTCGTCTACTGTAACACCGAATCTGTTAGCAATTTTTCCTAAAGTATCTCCTAATACTACTGTGTAGTATCCTTGTTCTTTAGCTTGAGCTACTTGTGCTACTGTTGTGTTATAAGTTAATTTATCTCCAGGGAAGATTAATGAACTTGTTAAGTTGTTATCTTGCATAAGTTGATCAACAGTTGTTCCGTTGTTGATTGCGATATCCCAAAGAGTATCACCTTTCTTTACTGTATATGTATCAGCGTCTGCGATTTGCGCTAATCCTACTCCTACTGTTGATACGATTGCCGTTGCGGCTACTAATTTTTGTAATTTAGTCATCTATTCAATCTCCTTAAAATTAGGTTTGAGTCAAGCGACTCTTTTATCTATAATAAATACTGTTTTAATTTCTATATTTTTAATTTCTATAAACTATTTTTTCTAAACTATAAATGCCATCAACCTCATTCAACTTCTGTTGAACTTCGTTATATAATCTTGACATACTACCATTATATGTGCTCACGAAACCTTTTTCAAGCTTTGTAACAGTTTTGTAATAATAACGATAACTCTCTGTTACATTACGCAAGATTCGTAACATTAACACCGTTCTATAAGCAATTAAATTGCATTTTAAGCGTTTTTATTATATAGTAAACCTGTAATTTTAAATTTTATTTTCAAGGGGGTTTTATGACAGATTTTAATACAGCTAGCTCTGCCTTAAAGATGATTCTTGTCTTCTTAGAGGGGCTTCTGTCATTCCTTTCTCCTTGCGTAATACCTATATTACCTATCTATATCGGTATTCTTGCAGGAAAAAAAGAAATGAATGAACACGGAGAACTAGTCTTCAATAAACATAATACTATTACAAATACACTATCATTCGTATTAGGTATTTGTTCAACATTTTTTATCCTAGCTTTTGCAACAAGTTTCATCAGTATTTTCTTAAATGAAAACATTAAAACATTGCAAATCGTCAGCGGTGTTTTAATCATCTTTATGGGATTACTACAACTAGGAGTATTTAAGATAGGATTTTTAAAACAGGAATTTTCAATAAAAAACAAAGTTAAGAGAAAAGGAAATAAAACTACTCCGATTCTTGCTTTTTTAATGGGATTCACTTTTAGCTTTTCTTGGACACCATGTATCGGACCAATCTTAGCTAGTGTTTTCCTGTATGCATCTAGTCATACTGGAATAATGAGCGTTCTTTTAATTCTTGCATACTGCTTAGGATTTATCTTACCGTTTATCCTTGTTGCATTCTTTGCTTCTAAATTATTAGAACTATTCAAAAAACATACAAACATTTTAAAATACACACAAGTTATCTCAGGTATTATCCTTATCTTAATCGGTATACTAATTCTGAGTGGATCATTTATCTCATTAACTAGGTATTTTTCTTAAACTTGTGATTTGACTTGGAGGAAAACAATATGAAAAAACTAACAATACTTAGCGCAACACTTCTTAGTAGTGCTCTAATTTTAAGTGCATGCTCTAGTGCTTCTGAAAAAAAAGAAGAAACAAACAAACAAACTACAACATCTTCAACTAGCGAGAACAAAGCTATCCAAGCTTATGACTTTATAGCTATGGATAAAGATGGAAAAACAGTAAAACTAAGTGACTTTAAAGGGAAAAAAGTTTACATCAATATGTGGGCTAGCTGGTGCGGGCCATGTATGAGAGAAATTCCAGAATTAGAAAAAACATATCAAAAATTAAAAGATAATAAAGATATCGTCTTTCTATCAATGACTTCTCCTAATGATAAAGAGTTCAAAAACCAAAGTCCTCAAGACAAAGGTAAAGACGTAATCCTTAATAAAGCAAAAGAACTTGGAGTTACTTACCCTGTTCTTTTCGATGTTAACGACCGCTTCATCATAAACTACGCAATTCGTTCATTCCCGACACACATTTTCATCAACAGCGATGGTACAATCGGAAATAGAATTGCTGGTGGTGTAACAGAAGAATTACTAACTAAAGAAATAGAAAAACTTAAATAATAAATAATAAATAATCCGAATCTAACATGTTAATATACACTTATAGGTGAAGACTTCATGTCTCCTATAAATTTATATAACTATCTAGATTCGGATCTTTTTCTAATTACTAAGACTATTTACCAATATTAAGCTCCATGCTGTTTTTTAACCACTTTTCCAATAACTTCACATGAAGATTCTCTTCTTCACATTCGAAGACCGTAACTTCTTTTCGTTTAAACTCACTTTCTAACTTTTTATTAAGAATAATATTCTTTTCATCTAGCTTTGAATATCCAAAATACACTTTCGTATCAACTCTCTCTGCATATTTTAAGACATCTATTTCTTTTAATCTCGTCAATAAATAGTCTTCTCTTTCAGGATAGTTACGAGCATATTCTCTTATTCCATCGTACACACCAACATCAAGATCATTATCAAAAATATATTTAAAATCGAAGTTTTGCACATTTGAGATAAATAACCTATCCACCGATTCACCTACAGCTGAAACCACGATTCCTATTGCTGCCCCTTGACCTTTAGCAATAACGTTCACCTCTAAATTCGGAAATTCTCTTTTTAGAATATTCACAAGATCTATACCATCTTGATAGGCATAATTATAATATAACTCTTTATCGCTATTATTGTTTAGAAAAGGAAAATAAATTGAAGCCGGTTGTCTATTCTCACTTCTACCTCTGTCTCCTCTAATATGCAATGTTGCACCACTATATCCTAGTGCATAATAGTTCATAAGCCCTAAAAAACCCCTAGGTACTTCTTCATAATCTGGAAATTCTAGTATAAATCCTTTATTATTAACTTTTTTAACAACAGTCTCCGCATGAATTTTTGAATAATCTGCAGCTTCAAATTCAACTGTTAATAATTGAAATTCCAACTCATCTCTAACAATATTAATCTTATAATTTAGTTCTCTTTCTTTTACTAAATCCATCTTTCCAACACCTCAGAATACATATTTCACTTTAATTATATCTTAATTATGACAGCGACTCAAAAATTGCGATTTAGGGGGTGTCGAGTCATTACACTTACAATTTACTGACTTCATGACAAAAAACAATCCTCAACACTAGGTTGAGGACTGCTTTTTGTAAGTTCGTTATATTTTTTGAGATCTGACTTTATTATTATTTTGCTTCTTTTACGTACTCTTGATCTTTTGTGTGAATAGTAAGTCCAGTGATATTTTTAGTAGATTTGAAGAAGAAACTACAGATATAACCGAATACTAATGCACTTAAGAATGAGAATCCTGAGAAGATGAATGGACTTTGTTTAGCATAAGTTGTGAAGTCTTGGATGTACCAACATACAAGCCCTGCTATTACTAATCCTAATAATGCTCCAGCTCCGTTTGCACGTTTAGTGAAGATACCAAGTGCGAATGTACCAGCTAAAGGCACCCCTAGAAGTCCGATATATTTAAGGAATAAATCCCAAGTTTCTTTTTGGTTAGAGTTTACGAAGTATAATGCTGCGATTGTTCCTAATACACCAGCTATGATGATGATAATACGAGCTAATAGAACGTCTTGTTTAGCATCTTTACTTAATCCGAAGAAACGTTGTTTAATATCAACTGTGATACAAGCTGAAATTGAGTTTAGGCTTGATGCGATTGTTGATTGAGCCGCTGCTAAGATAGCTGCGATAACTAATCCAGCAACACCTGCAGGTAATGCTGTTAAGATGAAGTAAGGTACTAAAGCTGTTGTGTTAGCTGCTTTACCTACTACTTCAGCGTTCATGAAGTCTGGTAATTTTGTTACAGCATGGCTACCTTTGTAGAAGCTGTATAAAACTGTTCCCATTCCGTAGAAGATTGGAATAGAGATGAATGCTAATAATCCGTTAGTCCAGATTGATTTGTTAGTTTCTTTTACAGATTCAGTAGTGCTATAACGTTGAACTACGTCTTGAGAAGCTGTGTATTGTTGTAAACTGTTAAATACTGATCCAATGAAGATAATTGGAATAGTAGATGCAGTTAATGACCAATTAAATTTCTCAGCAGTTACAATTTTACCATTTGCTAGAGCATCTTGAGTAATTTGTCCAAATCCACCTACGTGGTATGCTCCTAAGATAATTACTAAAATAGCTCCTCCAAGTAAAATGATACCTTGGATAACGTCTGTCCAGATAACTCCTTCTACCCCTCCTAAGAATGAGTAAACTACGCAAAGTAATCCGATAACCGCACACACTAAGAATGGGTT
>CALIWM010000256.1:0-2534 GCA_938046645.1 uncultured Gemella sp.
GTTGGAGGTGTAAAATGACTCCTCTAGCTATTGATAGAAGTTGGCAATCTGGAAATGAAAGAGCTGACAATGTATTTTTCTGGAGAAATTTCGGTTTTGATGAAAAAGATATTTTAATCGAAAATACTGATGGTATCATTAACGGAGCTCTGTTTGAATTTAAAAATAGCATTGCTGATCTTAATGCTGTACTTGTTCAAGCTATACACTATCTGTCTAAATTAAGGATTAAAGGTGGTATTCCTATACCAAGCAAAATCGTTTTAGTTGATATTAATAAAAATCGTGCTAGTGTTTATGATGCAACTAAATATCGTTTAGAAATTTTACAAAATTATACGAATAGTGCATCAAAAAATGTAAATCAGACCACTTTAAAAAATGCTACTAATCCTGAAAAAGTAATTGAATTTGATATTTTTCAACCAAAAAGCCCTAAAAATCGTGAATTGCGTGAATTATTCCAAATAAACGAGTATCAAAAATTTGAAATTGATTTTCCAAATATTTTAGGATGGGCGAACTACATATATCGTCACGATAAAACAACAACAAAATCTCAAATGTTTGAGATGCTAAGACAACCATCTAATTCAATAGTCGAAAACTATATCTTACCTTGGTGTGGAGACGAAAGCGATTTTGACACCGTGATGGACGCATTAAATGACCCCGCAAATAGAAAAGATTTAGGAGCATTTTATACACCACTACCTTATGTTAAAGAAGCAACTAAACTTGTTCGTCAAGCTATTAGCAGTCTTCCTAAAGATTTGGACTATGTTATTTTGGATAGATGTGCTGGTACAGGAGCATTGGAGCATTATTTAACCGAAGAAGAGTTAAGCCATGTTGTCTTGAATACTTATGAAATCAAAGAATGGCTTGTTTTGTATAATAAATATATTGGAAAGGTGAGGGCTATCATACCACCGCTTTCGATGGTAAAAGCTGTTAAGGGAAACTTAGTGACAGGTGGTGATGCTTTGGCAGAAGATTTCTTGTCAATTCCAATGGAAACAGATGGAAAACATAATACATTACAAGAAATCATAGATGACAAGGATGTTGTAATTATTGGTTATGAAAATCCACCTTATTCTAGCGAGTTAGCCCGTGCTCAAGAAGGAAATATTAAATCTAAAGATAAATACAGCTATATAAGAAAATTGATGTCCGATGAATTTACTGGGGATAGTAGTCATGCAAAAGATTTACTCAATCAATTTGTTTGGTCGTTTGAGAAGTATTTTATGAGAAACGAACATGATTATTACATCCTATTTGCACCAGTAAAGTATTGGAAGTCTGTAGGATTAATGAAAAAAACTTTCGTTGATGGATTTTTAGCAAATAGAGGGAATTTTAAAGCACAAGAAAGTTCTGTTTTAGTCGCACAATGGAAGAATGAAGTTGATACCATAACAGAAAGTTTAACTGTTCCAGCTAAAGAGATTTGGAAAGATGATAAAAAGTGGGGAACTGGAAAAGGGGCTGCAGTCATTGATGTACCTGAGGATGCTATTCTTAAAGATGTGAAGCATGTCACTATAAAAAAAGTATACAAAACGCTAGGAGAATATTACTCTAAAAAGGTAAAAGCAGATGTATTATCTAAAATTGCTACTGGCTACGATGGTAGAGAAGTGCCATTGAAAAGCTATGGGAAACCTGTTTATAATGACAATATTTTAGCGGTTATAGAAGCCAGTGGTTTTGGTACTACTCCGCAGGACATAAGAATGACTAGAATTGCTATTTATCATGGACGAGGTAGTCAAGTTAGAACAACTAATTATGCAGAGCAGACAGCTTTGTTTGTTGCCAAGCAGTATCCTCAAAGAAACTGGTATGAAAGAGATATTTACTATACAACTGCTGACAAAGGGGATTTGTATAAAAAGGATATAAATTTTCTCAGAAAATCTACATTATGGACTTGTATCTCTCAAAAAAATCATTGTTTAAGCTTCCATGGTTCTGATGGGAAATTTTACAATAACGAGATGTGCTTAGATGAGAACTCTCTAGTCCGTAAAGAATTAGTCGAACAAGAAAAATATGGGAAACTTGATAGAGCGGACTTAATGTTGTTAGGTGTCTTCGATGAATTACTTGAACTAGTCAAAGATACTCAAGAATACAATCCGGAATACAATTATGGCACTTATCAAATTGAATTAGAGATAAACACATCATACAAAGATAGTAATGATAAAAAGATATTCAACAATGAAAAAGTTAACACTAAACTAAAAGAGCTTAAGAAAAGATTAGCTGAATACTACGAAAATGAGCTTGAAAGTAAATTATTTGAGTATGAACTATTGAAATAGTGAGAAGACGATTTCCAAACGGAAATCGTCTTTTTCGATATTGTTGAAATACTACATTTTGTGGTTGGTTTAAACTGGTATATAGTTCCCTTTTATTTAACTGTTTGTGGTTTGCGTAGGTAACCATAAACCACACCACTCACGATTGCTCCTACCAAGACAGAGGCAAGGTAAAGAAGGGCATTTGAAGTAAGGGCG
>CALIWM010000257.1:0-1762 GCA_938046645.1 uncultured Gemella sp.
TCGACTTTAAAACAACTACAGGAAACAACAATAACAAATCTGTACCATATTGGGCACAACGTACACAACGTGGTATGACTTATGATCAGCGTGTTGCTGAGCAACCAGCGGTAGCTAACGAAACTGGAACATACACTTATAATATCGAGTGGAACGATAAAGTAAAAGATTACCCTAATGTGTCGTTTGGAGCGAGTAATTTGTCGGGTGATGGATACTATCCACCAGAAGTTTCAAAAGATACTCCGTATACAGCAACAATTAAAATTGACGGTCGTACAGTTCTTGAACATACTTATACAAGGAAAGGTCAACAACCTAACTACCAAAAACAAGGTACTAGTGTATCACTAAGTGAAAACAACGGATTGAAATACCTTAACAATGAGCAAATCAGTAGAAGTGATTCAATCGTATTAAAAACTGATTCAGATGTTCGTTATGGGGTAGGATCTAAATTTACGATCAAACTTCCAAATGCAGATTTTACTGAATTTAAAGAACTTGAAGGAAGTTCTAACTTTTTAAATGGATTAAATACAGCTTCTACTATTAACCCTAATAAAGGAGATAGTATTACATATCGTCCTGCCAGTCGTTGGGCAAACGTTAAAGCTAATGAAAATAATGTTTGGATTCTAAATGATGGTCGTGATAGTGGGTTCACATTAACACCTAGATTAATTTCACCAACTGAGTTAGAACTTACAGTTACAGAAGGTGCTATTCAAGAGGGCTCTACAGTTTCTATGCCTTTACAATCTTTAGGTATTGAAAAAGTAATAAAAGATAAAACTTTAACAAGTGAATATTCTAATATTACTTATGAAAATGGATTAATTAAACAAGGTTATGTAGGAAACGATAAAACAGCAGCAACTCTTACTGTATCAGGTGGAGAATCTATTAACGGTGGGAAAGAAGATGTTATAACTAAAGTGCCAAATGGTTGGAATGTTAATGGTGACGGTAAAGTTCAAGGTGAGCCACCAACAGGAGCTGTTGTTAGAACATTCAAAGATTTAGTGACAGGTGAAGTTATAGGTTTCGAAACAACAAAATATACGGGGAATATACCTTTAAGTGAAGATGGTTCAAAAGATTATACTAATGTACTTGGAAATAAATATGATGTAAGTAATGATAACGTAGACTTAGTTAAAGAAGTTAATGGAGAAGAATACATTCTTGCAGATCTTTCTCCTAAAAATGTAAGAGGAACACTAAGTGTTACGAAGACAAGAGCAAGAGATTTATATTCTGAAGAAGAATTAAAAGCTAAAGGTATAAATGGATCTGCATTTGTTACCCCAGCAGAATATGATTACGTTAAGAAAACAAAAGTAGAAGAAGTAAACCGTACAATTAAATTTGTATACGCTGATAATGTTGCAAATCTTGCAGGTACAGAAGTATTCCCATCACAAAAACAAACTGTAAGCTACACAGGTTCAATCAAGTTAACTGCACAAGGTAAAGCGGTAATTAACTCTGATGACAGACCAGTTTATATTAACTGGAAAGGAACTGATGGACAAAGCACTGATCTTCCAGAACTTGCAGTACCTCAAAAAGAAGGTTACATCGCAAGTGTTGAAAAAGTCCCAGTACAAGCAACAACAGCTACAGATGAAGATTACGAATATGTTGTTAAATATACAGCAATCCAAAAAGCGAAAACAACATTCGTAGACGAAAAAGGAAATGCAATTCCAGGAGTAGCTGAAATTACTGAACAAGGTGGATCAGAAACTCCATTAAC
>CALIWM010000258.1:0-4736 GCA_938046645.1 uncultured Gemella sp.
GCTTAAAATTCATTGTTTTATTAGAAAAAAAGTTTTATAATGGAATATGTAGTTAAAACTGATAAATATACTTTATTAGTAAAAAACTTATCAAGGAGTAACTAAATGCAAAACACAAGATTAGAAAGCAATGTAAATGAAAATATTATACAAGAAGAGATTCAAATTCTAACAGAAATGTTGTTAAAAGCAACACAAAAAATGATTTCTGAAAATACATTTGAAAAAATTGTAGAATTAAAAGCATTAGCAGATGAAAAAAATTACGAAAAATTAAATCTTATAATTAAAGATTTAACTCAAGAAGAAATGGAAATTGTTGCAAACTTCTTTTCAATTTTACCATTATTAATTAATATAGCTGAAGATGTTGATTTAGCTTATGAAGTCAACTATAAAAATAATATAGGTGAAACATATGTAGGTAAATTATCTGAGTCTATTAAAAATATTAAAGATAAAAATATCTTAGAAAATATTAATGTAGTACCAGTTTTAACGGCTCACCCAACACAAGTTCAACGTAAAACAGTTCTTGATTTAACAGAAAAACTTCATAGTTTATTAAGAAAACACCGTGATGTGAAAAATGGTTTAATAAATGAAAGAAAATGGAAAAATGCAATCCAAAAACATATCGAAATATTAACACAAAGTGATATTATTCGTGAGAAAAAATTAAAAGTAGCTAACGAAATCACAAACGTACTAGAATATTACAACCTATCATTTATTAAAGCAATTGCAAAATTAATGACTGAGTATAAATTATTATTAGAAGAAAATAATATAGAATTAAAAAACGAAACTCCAATAACAATGGGAATGTGGATTGGTGGAGACCGTGATGGAAATCCATTTGTAACTGCTGAAACATTAAATCTATCAGCAATGAAGCAATGTGAGCTTATTACAACGTATTATATTGAGAAATTAAATAGTTTATATAGAACATTTTCAATGTCATCTCACGTTACTAAAGGAAGTAAAGAACTAGAAGAATTAGCAAATCTTTCAAGCGATACTTCTGAGTATAGAGAAAAAGAATTATACAGAAAAGCGATATCACATATTAAAGAAAAACTTGAAAATACTAGAGAGTATTTATTACACGATAAAGAAGTTGAAGATAAATATCTTACAGCTGATGAGTTTATCGCTGATTTAACAATAATTGAAAAATCATTGTTAGAAAATAAAGGTGAAATCTTAGTAACTGGAGAATTTGAAGAATTACTTAATGTTGTTAAAATCTTTGGATTCTATTTAGCAAGTATTGATATGCGTCAAGATTCAAGTGTCTATGAAGCATCAGTGGCTGAATTATTAAGTAGTGCTAATATTGAAAAAGACTACAGTTCACTAAGTGAAGAAGAAAAATGTGAACTTCTATTAAAACAATTAAAAGAAGATCCACGTCCTTTAAGTATAAATGATGAAAATAAACAATCAGAAGAATTAAGAAAAGAACTAGCGATATTTAGAACTGCTAGAAAATTAAAAGATAAACTAGGGAATAATGTTATTAAACAAAACATTATTTCGCATACAACAAGTGTTTCTGACTTATTAGAACTTGCAATTATGCTGAAAGAAGTTGGACTAGTTGGAAGTGACTTTGCAAGATTACAACTTGTACCATTGTTTGAAACAATTGAAGACTTGGAGAATTCATATGAAGTTATGGATAAATACTTAAGCTTAGATATAGTGAAAAAATGGGTGAATGACAATTGTCGATATCAAGAGATAATGTTAGGATACTCAGATAGTAATAAAGACGGCGGATACCTATCATCTGGATGGTCACTTTATAAAGCGCAACAGGAGCTATCATCATTAGGAGAAAAACACAATATTAAAGTTACTTTCTTCCACGGTCGAGGTGGTACTGTTGGTCGAGGTGGTGGACCAAGTTATGATGCGATTATTTCTCAACCTCTAGGAAGTGTACAAGATAGAATTCGTCTTACAGAACAAGGTGAAATTATCGCAGCCAAATATGGGAACAGTGACGCTGCATACTATAACTTAGAAGCCTTATTCTCTGCCGTAATTCAAAGAATGAATGCTGATAAAGTTAATACAGACATCAGAGATATACCTGAAATCCAAGTTATTATGGATGAAATAGTAGAAGATAGTTATAACAAATATCGAGAACTAGTCTTTGAAAATCCTAACTTCTACAACTATTTCTTTGAAGCAACACCAATTAAAGAAATTTCAAGTTTAAACATTGGTTCGCGTCCAGCATCACGTAAAAAAATTACTGATATCGGTGGTTTAAGAGCAATTCCATGGGTATTTTCATGGTCACAAAGTAGAATTATGCTTCCAGGGTGGTATGGAGTAGGAACAGCATTTTCAAACTTTATAAACAAAGATAAAGGAAATATTGAAAAACTTCGTAAAATGTATAAAGAATGGCCATTCTTTACATCTCTACTTTCAAACGTAGACATGGTTATGTCAAAATCTGACATGGATATAGCTAAAGAATACGCAAATCTCTGTAAAGAAGAAGAAACTAAGCAGGTATATGAAGAAATCTTAAGAGAATGGAATTTAACAAAACAAGTAGTTTTAGAAATTTCAGAACATAAAGAATTCTTAGAAGACAATACATACTTAACTCGAAGTTTAGAAAATAGGTTACAGTACTTTAATACATTAAACCTAATTCAATTAGAGTTAATTAAACGTTCAAGAGAAGGTAAATTACCTGAATCACAAATTAATACAATTCATATAACAATTAACGGAGTAGCTACAGGACTTAGAAACTCAGGATAATAACGTAAGAGAGGATTCAATATGAGTCCTCTCTTTTTTCAGAAATTTAATACTTAAAAACTATATAATTAGATATGAATTTAGATTGCATAAATAAACACACAATCCTTATTTTTAAGAATTGTGTGTTTTAAATTATTTAATTTTTATAGCGATATAACTCTTAGGTGGAACAACCGTTCCAAAAGGTGTCGAATAAACTTTATTGTTTCCAAATAGTTTTTCACCAGAGAAATTCTCAATAAAATGAGCTTTAGAATCAAGATTTATAATACAAAGAACATTATTTCGTCTATATGCTACACACTTACTGTTTGTATAAATAAACTCGAAGTTTGTAATAAAATCCTCTTTATTTTCATTTCTAAAGTTTGATAGTTCAATATAATGATTTAACAAATCTTCATCCTTATCGTTATGTGTAAATCCTAAACGATTATAAGGATCTCTAAAGCCGTACATTCCAATTTCATCACCATAATAAATACAAGGAACACCAGGTAGGGTAAATTGAATAAAACTAGCATACTTAAGGAGCTCTTTTGCTTTAGCATATTGTTCATTAGACATTTTATATGTTGGTCTTTCATGAACAGGAACATCTTCAGGATTATCAAATGCTAGCATAGTTAATACTCGTTCTGTGTCATGACTTCCCAATAAGTTCATTACAGCATCAAGAGCTGGACGTGGATAATTTTCTACTAATTTTAAAATTTCAAGAGTAAAGTCTTCTGCATTTTTATTTTTTACGAAATTAATAATTGCATTCTTCCAAGGATAGTTCATAACACTATCAAGTTGATCACCTAAGAAATAACGACGACGCGTATTGTATGAAATCTTATTAGTTGCATCTTCCCAAACTTCACCTATGATTAGAGCATCTTTGTCATAGTATTTCGCACTTTCACGTATTCTATCTAGAAATTCATCAGGGAACTCGTCAGCAACATCAAGTCTCCATCCAGCAATTCCAAGTTTCTGCCAAAAGTTGACAACACCACTATCCTTATTATTAATAAAATCGCTGTATTCTTTATTTTCTTTTATTACCGTAGGTAAGTTATCGAATCCCCACCACGAATGATATTCGTTAGGGAAATTTATGAAATTAAACCAAGAATAATATGGTGAGTTTTGTGAATTATAAGCTCCTATACTGTCGTAATTATTATACCTATTGAAATAGATACTATCTGAACCGGTATGACTAAATACACCATCTAATATGATTCTAATATTATCATCTTTGAAATCTTTACAAAACTTTTCAAATTGTTCATTAGTTCCAAAATACGGGTCAACGTTAAAATAATCTGAAGTTGAATAACGATGATTTTCCGGACTTTCAACGATTGGGTTAAGATAGATACTCTCGATATTTAATTTTTTGAAATATTTTTTTTCTTCTTCAATACCTAGTAGATTCCCCATTAGAAAATCTTTAGCACCATAATTTTCATGAGTAATAGATGAATGAGGAATACTATTCCAATTTTCATGTCTAATTCTCACATTTTCATTCTTTGCGACTTTTGCTGTAAATTTCTCACTACGTTTAAATCTATCTGGGAAAATCTGATACATTATAGAACCTTTATACCAATCTGGTGTAGTGAAGTTTTTATCATAAACTGTCAACTGCCAGTCAGGTAGCTCATCTTTGCTATTTACCAACTTACCGTCAAGTTTATCATTTTTTAAGTAAACATAAAAACTGTCAAAGTGAACTTCAAAATGATAAAAATAAAGACCAATATTAAATGGTTCAAAAGTTACATGATAAGTAGAGTAGTTTTCTCTAGCTTTTTCTTTAAATTCTAAACTCTTAGAAATAAGTTCACCTGTATATTCATTTTTAATAATTAAAACCTTAAACTTCCCCTACATAATTAAGAAACAATGTTACTAATCAAGCTGTATCATAAAATTGGACA
>CALIWM010000259.1:0-4736 GCA_938046645.1 uncultured Gemella sp.
AAATCGATTTTGTCGAGTCACCCCCGCACAGTTTATTAGATATCTAAAAAGCTTTATAAAGAGAATTTAGATATCAATAAACCCTGCATATATGAGTTATCATATATACTTTGTTAAAATTTAGGACTTTTGAGGCACCCTCAGCATATAAAATTCGAAAAAAGAAGTAACAGAATGCTATCCTCTGTTACTTCTCTGATTATTAGTGTTTGAATTTGTATTCGTAGTTGCTCTTTGAGATTGATTAACCTCTTGTTTATCATCATCTTCTTTTTCTGATGAACTATCCTCTGTTTTTTTGTCGCTAGTTTTATTAGTATTTTGCTTATCTGTAGCTTTCTCTGACTCTTTTTTAGAAGACGATTTTTTATCATCTTTTTTCGCTAGCTCAGGTATTTTACTATCATCAATTCTACCATTATTATCTTCAGATTTTTCCAAATTCCCATCCATTATAGACTTAATCGTCGCTTGTAAGAAGTTCTCTTGTAATGGAATATTAAAAATCAACTCACCTTGATAACTTAATCCATACTCTTGTCTTACCAAGTCCGTTATAAAATATGGATCTTTTAGTTTATCTATGACTAGCTCATTTACTTTATTCTCTTTATCAAGATTTTCAATCATATGATTTTGTTCAGCTAATTGAGCGTTGATTTGTTTCTTATCTCGGATATATAAAAATGTTTGCAGTAGAGTTACAGCTAAAGCAAAAGTCATTATAGCTAATATAATAAACTTACGACGTTTTCTGTACTTAGCCTTTGCTTTTAAGACATCTTTTTTAAATTGGCTATTCTGCTCTCTCATCTTTTACTTCTCTTAGTTTCTCCGATAAGATTTTGAACATTTTAGTTGCATCTTCTTTCTTTGTGCTATCTTTTAATTCTAGCACCTCATAAACAACTTCTTTTTTTGCAAAGTAAATAGTGATTTCATCCCCTATTTTCAAAGTACTCGAAGGTTTAGCTTTCTTACCATTAATCGCAATATGACCTTCTGACGATATTTCATTAGCAACTGTTCTTCTCTTTATAATTCTTGATACTTTTAAAAATTTATCCAAACGCATTTAATCACCCCTAAATATTAGTACAATCTATTATCACATATTTAGCCTCTTTTCGCAAATAAAATCGACGATAATCTATGAAATTTTGAAAACTTCTCGCCAATTATATTAAAAGATATACAGCTAAATAATATTTCAACTGTATATCTTTTATTTGCTTAAGCCCAGTTTCCGGCTTTGAAAATTGCTACTTCTTTACCATCTGCTGTATAACCAGTGATGTTTGTTGTCGCTTCTCCAATCATAAAGTCAACGTGAACTAAACTATCATTAGCACCAACTTCTGCTAATTGTTCATCAGTCATTTCTGGTCCACCTTGAACACATGTTGGGTATGCTTTACCAAGAGCAATGTGACACGCTGCATTCTCATCAAATAATGTTTCTAAAAATAGAATTTTTGTATTTGAAATTGGTGAATCGTAAGGTACTAATGCCATTTCCCCTATTCTTCTTGAACCTTCATCAGTTTCTAATAAGTTTTTAAGAACATCATAACCACGCTCAGCTCCGAAGTCTACGACTTTACCATCTTCAAATTTCAACCAGAAGTTATCAATTAATACTCCACTGTAGTTTAGAGGTTTAGCATTATAAACAATACCACTTGTCTCATCTTTATGAGGCATTGTAAATACTTCCTCTGTAGGGATATTAGCTACGAAACGACCAGCTTTTTTAGCATAACTTCCTGCACTTTGCCAAATATGATTTTTAGGTAATCCTACATATAAATCAGTTCCTAAGTCATTTGTGATATGTAATTTAACTAATTCATTTTCATGTAAGAATTTCGCTTTTTCATCTAAAACTTTAATGTGTTCTTCCCATTCAGCTACAGGGTCATCTCCAGTTGAACGACAAGCACTTAAGATTTGATCCCAAAGTTTTAAATAAGCTTCTTCATCGTTTAATTCAGGATATAATCTCTTCGCCCATCCAACAGTTGAAGCACTAACAACACACCATGGACATTCATCACTCATGATAGATTTCATGTAATTACGCATAGCTTTTGAACGACCTACCATAGATGCTTTTAATTTCGCACTATCTACACCCGCTAATCCATCTGGATCATCTCCGATAATAGATAAGAATGCTGCACCTTCATCTAATTCTTCTTGATACTTATCAATGTACCATTGACCAACTGTACTTAGAGTTTCTTCAGTTTGATAGTTTAAGTGAAGTTTAGTTAATTCTTGATCACGCCATTCTACTGACACTCTTTTCGCTCCTAATTCATAGCAAGCTTCTACAACTTTCGCTACAAACTCACGTGTTTCAGTACTAGCACGAACTAATACCGGTTGACCTTCTTGAACATTTAATCCAACTTTCGCAATAAGTTGGGCATATTTTTTTAATTGTATATTTAAATCCATTTGATTTCCCTCGACTTCTTCTCTTTATTTGCCAATTATTTCTTTAATTGCACATAATCTATTATAACACTTTTTCTTAGATAATATTAGTAGACAGGATTGACCCAAAAATCATGATTTCAGAAAAATATATTTTATTGAGTCGCCTTCACAAAGTTTATCAGTTATCTAAAAAGCTTTTATAATAGGAATTCAGATATTAATAACCACTTCATCTATAAATTCTTATCTGAACTTTTTATAATTTATAACATTTAGGTTATCCTCTTCTACATAGAAATTAGACTTCTCTAGTTGCTTGTTTCAACCATTCTAACTCTTCACCTTCAAAGTGCGGAGCTAATACTTCGAATACTTTCGCATGATATTTATTCAATTCATATTTATCTTCAATTGTAAGCATATCTAGATTAATAGCCTCTAAATCCCATGGTACAAATGTCATCACTTCAAATTCCATAAATTGACCATATTCATTTTTTACTGTTTTTCTAACAATAAGTTCATTCTCTAAACGAATACCATGGGATCCTGAGATGTATAATCCAGGTTCATTAGTAACTACCATACCATGTTTAAATGGTTCAGCTGCACGATAGATTCCCCAGTGAATACCATGAGGCCCTTCATGAATATTACCTAAGTACCCTACACCATGACCTGTTCCGTGGTTGAAGTTCTCATAATCTTGCCATAATGGAGCACGAGCGAATAAGTCGACATTAGCTCCAGACACACCTTCCATGAATTTTAATCTTGATAAACGTAGGTGACATTGAAGCACTCGTGTATAATCGTATTTTAATTTATCGCTAACTTCTCCCATCGCTGTAGTACGCGTGATATCAGTTGATCCTTCTTCAAAGTGTGCACCAGTATCAGTCAAGAAGAAAGTACCTGTACGTAGTGGAATAGAAGTTTCTTTAGAAGATGAATAGTGCACAATAGCTCCATTTTCACCATGACCGCAAATCGGAGAAAAACTTGGACAAATAAAACCACCTTGTTCTTTTCTAAATTCTACAAGTTTCGCAGATGCAGAAAGTTCATCCTCTTGTTCACTTACACCTTGTTTTACAAGTTGTTTTAACCAATAAATAAACTTCGTATGAGCAATACCATCTTTCACATGAGCTTTAATAGTATGTTGTAATTCAACTTCATTTTTTATAGCTTTCATTAAAATTGTCGGATTACGTCTTTCCACTAGTGTTATCTCTTTTGGAATATTATTAAATACTGCATAGTTTAAGCACTCTGGATCGACTAAGACAACATCATTACCTGAAAATTGTTTCACTTCTTCATAAATATCATTATATGGTTTAATGTGTACATTATGATCTGCCAAGTGTTTTTTGATTTCATCAGATAGTTTTCTCTGATCTACATATAAGTCAACACTTTCTTCATAAACAACAGCATAACTTAATAATACTGGTACATAATCAACATCCATACCACGAATGTTTAATAACCACCCAATATCATCAAGTGTAGTGATAACATGAATATTTGCTCCTACTTCATGCATTTCTTTACGAACTCTCTCAAGCTTACTAGCTACAGATTCCCCAGCTCTTTCTAAATTCATATAAAATGCTGGTTTCTCTGATAGTACCGGACGATTTTCCCAAATCTCATCAACTAAATCAATATCATATTTTACCGTAGCATTTTTACGTTTTAGTTTAGTAGCCAAATCTTTCCCTTCACCAAAAGTCACAACGCGCCCATCGAATCCTAATACCCCATTCTCAGGTGTATTTTCAACGACAAACTCCGCGATAGTAGGTACTCCAGGTTCACGCATTTTTTGCAACTCGATACCAGTTCCTTCTAATTGTTTTTCTCCTTGTAAGAAATATCTCCCATCTGTCCATAAACCTGCAAAATCTTTAGTAACAATTAGTGTTCCTGCAGAACCAGTAAATCCACTCATAAATGCACGAGCTTTGAAATGCTCTCCTACATATTCACTATTGTGAAAATCCGCTGTTGGAACCATATAGACATCGATTCCGTCTCTTTCCATTAATGCTCTTAACTTAGAAACTCTCTCTTTTATCTCCATTATCCTAACTCCTTCGTTATTTCATATATAACTTCTATATGAATTTTCTAACTAATCGTGAAAAGCTTCATCGATAAATAATCTTCACAATTATCATACTTATTATTCTATCACATTATAAATCTCATTTCACTAGGGAGTGATTCAAAAATCGTGATTTCGGAGAAATCGATTTTGTCGAGTCACCCCCGCACAGTTT
>CALIWM010000260.1:0-7914 GCA_938046645.1 uncultured Gemella sp.
AATGTTCATTACGATTTTTCCACGTTTGTTCAATTTTTTCATGATGATTTGGACAATAGATTTCTCCGATTCTTGCATAAAGTAGACGTAAATAATCGTAAATTTCTGTTACTGTTGCTACAGTTGACCTAGGATTTTTTGATGTCGTTTTTTGATTTATTGATATTGCTGGCGATAATCCTTCGATAAGATCAACATCTGGCTTTTCAAGATTACCTAAGAACTGTCTAGCATATGCACTTAAACTTTCCACATAACGACGTTGTCCTTCAGCATAGATAGTGTCAAAGGCTAATGAACTTTTACCACTACCACTTAAGCCAGTAATAACAACAAACTGATCACGTGGGATTTCTAAATCTATGTTTTTAAGATTATTTTCCCTTGCTCCTTGTATTACAATTTTATTTTTCTTTTGCATAAATTACCTCAAATGATTCTATACAATCAAATTTTTATTTTTCTTAGTAAAAACTTTAAATGCTCATATACCTCTTTATATTATCATTTCTCAAAAGTCTTTACTCAACTCTCTTATTATAACATAAATGTAAATGAATATTAAGGAAGAAAGTTTTGATGAATATACAAAAATTTTGGAATAGTCTTTTAATCTTATAAATAGATAAGTAACAAATTGCTACTAATATAGATATCAAAATATATTAAATTTATAATGCAAAAAGATATGAAACTATTTTACTGATTTGTTCAATAAAAGAGTTTCATATTAAAAACGTTATTTTAATCCTTTAAAACTATCTATTTTTATTTTTTCCTTACTTATTCCAGCGGATTCTAGAAAATTTTTCATAGTCTCAACATCATCAGGTTTGCCTGATAAAAGATATATTGCTCTATTTCCATACTTATCCACTTCCTTTTTAAGTTTATCTTGACTTTGTTCTATACTTCCACTAGTTTCATAAGTGAAATCTTGTCCTTTATTAGATAACTCTATCAACTCTTTATTAAAGACCTTTACCCCATTATCTAAATGATTTAGTATAATCGAACGTTTAGCACTCCATTCTTTAACAATTGGTCTAATTGCTGCAATACCAACATCAGATGCAAAACAAACAATAGGTTCTTGACCATCTACAATCTCTAAGTTTTTATCTAACCAACTAACGTTAACCTTTTCCCCAATTTGTAAGTTAGTTAGTTTTTGTTTAAATTTACTTCCACTATTGCGAGTCAGAAAAACAATCTCATTTTCATCTGGATTAGTTGCAATAGTAAGCCAACGGTTATTTTCCTTTTTATCTTCAATATTAGGAACTGTAACTTTTATATACGAACCTGCCTTCCAACTCATATTATTTGGCTTTTCAAATCGAAACACATAAAGATTATCACTTACATTATCTATTGATTTTACTGATAAAGTTTGACTACGTCCAAGAAATACGAATATCCCAGACATTATTACCACCAGAATCGCTGCTATGATAAAAATAATAGTTAACATTTTTCTACCTCTTTTCATTTTCTTCCTCTTTCTAAAAATTATAGTTAATATAATATAGCTATATTTTCAGTTATATTTATCTAATTTGTTACTTCATTTAAAAATACTTTTTTTCATAATGAATATTTTTTAAAATTCATTCATATTTGTTCTAAAAGATAGTGACTTATATATCGCGATTTATTAAAAAACACGATTTTGTCAAGTCACTTGTCTCATTAATTTATTAGATAACTAAAAGTCTTTATACAGCCAATAAAAATATTAATAAGCCACTATCTATGTGTTCTCATGTGAATTTAGGACTTTTATAGCTACCCCTTAAATAATCCTTTTACAAAATAAATTGCTAATCTTTCAGTTGTTTCACTAACATTAGGAATATCTTTTTCCGTAACATTCATATCTATATAGTTAAAAAGAGTATAAATTTTCAAAATCTCTTGAATCTTTTCCTGAGAATACCCTTCTATTTGCAATCGATTAGTAAAATTTTCAACTAAAAACTTATAGAATTGATTAGATGCCTTACCCTCTTCTGATGAATAATAATTGTGTAATTCACTAGAAATAGCCGGATTGTACCACTCTGATAAAATCTTATTAGTTGATATTAAACTTCTTGATTGACCAAAAAGTTGCTCTGTAAGCTTAACTACATCACCTTCCCAATCAATATTGTTAATCATGAATTGTCGAATACGATTATTTTCTGCTATATAAACATCTAGAAATATTTTTTCTTTACTTTCATAGAAGTTATAAAAAGTACCAACTGCCACTTTTGCCTGTTTTGCTATTTCTGAAATAGACGTTGCTTTATACCCTTTTTTAGAAAATACCTCATATGCTGCTTCTTTTAACGTCTGTTTTTTATCCAATTACAATCACCTCCTGTTTAATGAATGAATATTAATTTTTATTCATTCATATTTTATCAAATATTATCATTAAAGTCAATAGTATAAAAACTTCATTCTTTAGAAACTATTGAGCTTTTATTAAAGAATTACTTAATTTGTCTATAAAAAAAAATAGAGTTAGAGAAAAATTAATTCTCTATAACTCTATTTTTTCTTATTACAAGTTTTTTAAAAAATTACTTTGTTCTATGTTACGCTATATTATCCATATCATACAATTTCTTATACTTATCATTTGTTGCGTATAGTTCACTATGTGTTCCATCCATCTCTATTTTTCCATCTTTAATGAATATTATTCTATCCATATAATCAATAGAGTTTAAATGGTGGGTAATCCAAACAATTGTTTTATCTTTACTAGATTCAAAAATTGTAGTTAACAGTTCATGTTCTGTCTTTGGATCTAACCCTACAGTCGGCTCATCTAGTAGTAATAATTCGTTGTTTTGAATAATACTTCTAGCGAATGCTATACGTTGACGCTCTCCTCCTGAGAACCTACTTCCTGTTTCAAATACATTTGTATCTATACCATCAGGTAAACTTTTCAGTAATTTAGTTAATTGTGCTTTTTCTAAACTATCATTAATCTTACTTTCAATTTCATCTTCTTCAATACCTGAATCTAAAAGAGCAAGTTTTAAATTTTCTCTAATCGTCATATCAAATAGATATGGTTTTTGGTTTAACAGTGAAATCTCTGTACCCAACATTGTTTCTGTTGGTTTTTTATCAAGAACAATAATCTCACCTTGATAATCTGTATAAGTACCTGTTAATAATTTCACCAATGTAGATTTCCCTACTCCACTTCTACCTAATATTGCTACCTTCTCACCTTTTTTAATAGAAAGTGATAAATTATTTAAAATAGTTTTACCTTTTTCATATTCAAAAGATAAGTTTTTAACATCAATAATATTTCCTTCAGAATTTTTTGCATTAACTACTTCGACTTCTTCATCATCTTCTTGAGCATAAAATTCTTTTACTCTATTTATTGAAACTTCATATCCTGGAATGTGCGCTACAGCTTCACTTGTCATCACTGCTACACTTAGAACTGATAATACCATCATACAAAATGATGCAATATAAACATTCTCAATTACGTTATTTACTGTCATACTCCAACAGCTATAAATCATTAAGAACGCTGTGGCACCTGCAAGTAAGTTTACAAAATTTTCTCTTAAGTGAACGAATGTTTTAATTTTTCTTTCTCGTTTTAAAAGTTTTTGTTCTTTAGCTTGATAGTCATCCATGAATTCATTTACTTTATTAGAAGAAATCCAATCGCTTAATCCAAAAATAGCACTAGTAAAATCTCGATATAGATTATATTTAGCTTCTTTCATAATTTGGAAATTTTTTCTAGTAATTGTAAGTGATGCGAATGGTACTACAAAAATTATAAATATTCCGAATAGTGTTGCTAGTAGTGCATAATTCATATCATACCCAAACATTACTGTAATGAAAAGTACATATAATACTAATGAAATGATACTTGGGAATATTGTTTTTAGATAGATATTTTGCATATTTTCAATATCTTCAGAAATAATACCTAGTAAATCTCCAGATTTATATTCTTTTTTCAATTTCAATGCTTTAGGTTCTAATATTTTATATACCCTACTACGCATTTTTTCTATTATTCCTAAAACTAAATTGTGACTCACTAGCCTTTGAATATAAGCAAATGTGGATTGTGCTAACGAGAATGTTCTTGTTAATACTGTAGGAACTTGAAGCATTAGGATATTTCCTATTTGTAATGATGCTCTACTGATTAAGTAACCTGATACGTACATTAATGCTGCTCCACTAATAACAGACATTAATCCTAAAAAGACTACTCCACTCATTACACCTTTATTCTTTTTAAGTTCTTTTCTTATTATTGAATTATTGTTCACTATAGCTACCTCCTACTAGATTAGCTTTTAATTCTTTGAAACGTGGTGAATTTTTAAATTCGACAACTTTCTCAAAATCACTAACCTTTCCTTGTTCTAGATTTAACACATAATCTACATTATTCAGCCAGTGTAGTCTATGTGTAGCTATAATTACAGTTCTACCCTTAAATAATTCTAGTAATTTTTCTTTAATCTCAAACTCTGTTTCTATATCTAGGTGACTTGTAGGTTCATCTAAAATAATAACTTCTCTATTACTAATTAAAGCTCTGGCAATAGCAATACGTTGTGCTTGACCTCCACTTAATTCTTGACCACCTTCTCCAATATTAGTATCGTACCCTTGTGGTAATTTAGATATAAATTTATCTAAACCTACTAACTCACTAATTTCTTTTAAGTAATCTTCACTTATATTTTCATTAGAATAAAATAAGATATTATTGCGAATTGTATCTGGGAAAATATAAGGGAATTGTGAGATATATGAGATATTGTTTGACCAGTGAACATTTTTTAAATTTGTAACTTCATCATTTATTAATATCTCGCCTTCACTTTGTTCATTAAATCCTGATAATATTGAGATTAATGAAGTTTTACCACTTCCACTTTGTCCTACAAGACAAATCTTTTCACCTTTGTTTATCGATAAAGTGATATTATCAAGAATTTTTTTATCATCTTTTATTAATCCTACATTTTGTAGTTTTATACTTTCTACATTTTCGATAGAAGCTTTCTGAGATTTATTTTTCTCATTATCCACTATCATTCGATTAATATCTTCATAAGCCATTTGCCCATCGAGTGTTGCGTGATAATCTGTTGCAGCTTGTTTCATCGGCAGGAAAAATTCAGGTGCTATTAATAATACAGTAAGTGATGGTAATAGCACTGTACTTCCATCTAATAGTAGAATCCCTAACCTAACAGCTAAAAGTGCAATTGCAATTGTTGTTAAGAAATCAAGTGCAAAACTGTTTAAAAATGCTACACTAAGTGTCTTCATAGTACTTTGACGATACTCTTTATTTTTCGTTTCCATAATAGGTAAGTAGTTTTTACTTACACCTAAGAATTTAAGTGTTTCTACTCCACGAATTGTATCGATAAAGTTATTAGATAATGCTCTATACTTTTTATACTGCCTATTCGCCATATCTCTAGCGTTAATACCTAGTAGTATCATAAAAATAACGATAACAGGTATTACAGATATTATCATTAAAGCTGAAACGTAATCTGTATAAAATATAAAAATAACTACTAAAGTTGGGATAATCGCTCCACGGATTTGTTTTGATACATTTAATTCAAAATACTGTTTTACTTTTCCTATTCCATCAATTGCTAAGGTTACTAGCTTCCCTGATCCTTCTCTTGATGTGAAATCAGGTCCTAAGTCAAAGTAACTCTGAAGTAATTTTCTTCTAAGTTCTGTTTCAAACTTAATCGCATGATTTTCTGTAAAATATTGTTGTAAGTGTAAGAACACTATCCTAAAAATAAAACCTATTAAAAAAAGAACACTATCTCTTACTACATTATCAAAATTTTTATTAAAAAGTCCCACTATGGCTTTTGCTAAAAAAGCAGCTTGTATTATTATACAAGCTGCTTCGAATATTGATAATATTAATAGTGTCAATGTAAGACTTTTTTTAACAGGAAGTTTTAATTTTGCTTCCTTTTTTTTCATTGACTAATACTCCAATTCATCTTCTTTAGTTAGTCGTTTTCTAAAAATAGAATATGACCAAACTTGGTATCCTAAAACGAATGGCAATAAGAATAATGCAACTATTGTCATAAGTCTTAGAGTGTACACTCCACTCGCAGCATCATAAATAAATAGTGATTGACTAACATCATTACTGTTTATTATAGCACGTGGGAACATACCTGCGAAGACACTTAGAGTTAGGAACGCTAGAGTTCCAGATGTACTTAAGAATGCACCTAAGTCACGACCTTTAAAGTTTAAAACAAATGATAACACGAAGAATGCTACCGCTACTAATGCTAATATTAAACCAACATAGTAGTTTGTTGTAAAGATATCTGTTTTAAATAATGCCCAAATAGCAAATACTAATGTTACTACTGCAGCAAATGGGAATAATAATGCAGATGTTGCACGAGCTGCATTTCTTAATTCTCCTGTAGTTTTAAGAGCTAAGAATTGAGCTCCGTGAACTAACATTAGAAGTAACATCATTATTCCTCCAAGAATAGTAAATGGAGATAATAATCCTAAGAAACCATCAACTAAGTTTTTCTTAGCGTCTAGGTTTGCTCCTGTCATGAAGTTAGCTACTGCAACTCCCCATAATACTGGAGGAAGTAAGCTACCAACAAACATTGCTATATCGTATGATTTAATCCAAGTTCTATTATCACCTAATTTACCTCTAAATTCAAATGATACGCCTCGTAAGATTAATGCTACTAACATTAATACGAATGCGATATAGTAACCGCTGAATAGTTTACCATACCAGATAGGGAAAGCTGCGAACATTGCTCCTCCACCTGTTAATAACCAAACTTCGTTTGCATCCCAGAAAGGACCGATTGTATTAAAGTAAACACGTTTATCTTCATCAGTCTTACCTAGTACTTGAGCTAGTACCCCAACTCCGAAGTCATATCCTTCTAATACGAAGAATCCTGTAAATAGTATTGTAATAAGTAAGAACCAAATATTTGGTAAAGCTACTGACCAATCCATACTATGCTACCTCCTTCACAGTTGTTTCTTTTTTATTCATTGCATATCTAAATGCGATAAATTGTGTAATACCTAAAACTGTGTATAATACACAGAATACTAATAGCGAGAATAATACTGAGGCTCCAGAGTTTGGTGAAACTCCAGATTCAGTAGCCATTACTCCAAAGATTAAGAATGGTTGACGCCCCATCTCAGCCATAATCCAACCACAAGCAGTAGCAACTTCAGCTACTAAAAGTGTCCATGGCATAAGTTGTAAGAACCAACGTTTCTTAATTTCAGTTCTCTTGAATGCAAAAATTGTTCCAAGTAATGACATTAGTATTAAGATACCAACAGAATAAGACATAACTCTGAATGAGTAATAAATTGTTGGTACATCTGGTGTGTAGTCAATGTGTTTTCCTACTACTGGATAGTATTTTTCATCCATTTCTTTTTGAAGAGATTTCATACCTTTAAGGCTTCCTTCAAATTTATCATACGCTAAGAAACTTAACATACCAGGTACTTCAAGGTAATGTTCTGCTTTTTGTTGTTTCTGATCGATTGTAGCTAAAATTGAGAATGGTGCTGAATTTCCAGTATCTTCATATAGAGCTTCAGCAGCTGCAACTTTCATAGGATATTCTCTTACTAGGTATTGCATTTGAGAGTGACCTGTTACAAATAATCCAGTAGATCCGATTAAAGCAGCTACGATAGAAATTTTAAATGCTTTTCTGAACATTGGAACTTCTTGATTACGAACCATTTTCCAAGATGCAATACCTGCAATTGTGAATGCCCCAACTGTTAACGCCATTGTTACTACGTGAGGGAATTGGTTCCATAAGTATGGGTTTTTAATGA
>CALIWM010000261.1:0-2354 GCA_938046645.1 uncultured Gemella sp.
AACCATATTCGAACGTAATACGACGATTTGTAGTTTCTTGGTAATATTTCAATGCTTCCATAAGTTTATCTATGTTATAAGCTCTGTTTACAGGCATGATTTTACTACGTAATTCATTAGTAGGCGCGTGTAAAGATACCGCAAAATTAATCTGAACTTTTTCATTCGCAAAATCATAAATTTTTGGTACAATACCAGAAGTTGAAACAGTAATATGACGAGCACCAATGTTAAAACTCTCATCACTATTTACAATTCTAATGAAGTCCATCATTTCATCATAGTTTTCAAACGGTTCACCGATACCCATAATTACAATACTTGAAATACGCTCACCTTTTTTATCTAATTCTTGTTGTACTTTTAGTACTTGTGATACTATTTCTCCTGCTTCTAAGTTACGTTTTAAACCACCAAGTGTTGAAGCGCAGAACGTACATCCAATTCGACAACCTACTTGTGTTGTTACACATAACGAGTTACCATATTTATTTTTCATAAGCACACTCTCAATAGTATACTTATCTTGTAACTCAAATAGGAATTTCATTGTACCATCGGCAGATTCTTGCTTAATAATTGTTTTTAAAGTTGTAATTTCGAATTCTTCAGCAAGTTTTTCTTGTAGAGACTTAGGTACATTTTTCATTTCTGAAAAATCTGTAATTCTCTTTTTATATAACCAATCAAAGATTTGTTTTGCTCTGAATTTTTTTTCACCGATACTTACAATATATTCTTCTAATTGATCAAGTCTTATAGAATATATAGACATTTTATCAAAATCTTTTAACCATCTAGACTTTTTATAACCTTTAAAATCTGAAATTAACATTTTTCCTCCATTTTTTTAAGTTTTGCGATAAAAAATCCATCGCAACTATACTCATCAGGTAATATTTCTAATACACCATTTTCTCTCGTTTTTACAATACTATTATTTAGAGAAATACTCTCTAAACTAAAATCTTTGTTCTTTTTTAAAAACTTTTCAATATTTTCAATATTTTCTCTCTTATCTATCGTACAAGTTGAATACATTAAAATTCCTTCTTGTTTCACATATTTTTTGCTATTTTCTAAAATATCGTATTGAAGTTTAGCGATATCCTCAACATATGAATTTGTGATTTTATATTTAATTTCAGGTTTATTTTTGATAACCCCTATTCCTGAACATGGCACATCACAGATTACTATGTCAAACTTATTATTAAATGAAGTATTGTTTAGAGTAGCATCTTGTTCTTTAACTTCAATATTGGTAATTCCAAGTTTCTCTTTATTATCTTCAATTAATTTTAGCTTATGTATATATTTATCACATGAAATTAAACTAGAATTAAAATACTTACTAGCTATATGCAAACTTTTACCACCTGGAGCAGCACAAGTATCTAATATTTTATATTTTTTATCTAACGGCAAGCCTATTGACGATGCAACTAGAGCACTTGCCTCATCTTGGATAATATAATATCCTTTTTTGAATAAATTACTATCTAAGTTTAATTTATTTAAAACTAGGCTGTCTTCACAAATTTCACTTTTACTAACAGCATCCCCTAATTTTTCTATTAACTCTTTCTTAGTAATTCTTAATGGATTATATCTAATACTGTTTTTGCTCTTTTCATTAAAAGACACAACTATTTTTTGAGCTTTTTCAACTCCGTATTGTTCTTTAAGTATATTATATAATTCACTAGGGCAACTATTTTCTATACAAAACTGCTCGGTTTTATTTTTATACTTAAGTCCTAAGTTACTTGAATTTCGCTCAATATTTCTTAAAATACCATTAACAAATTTTCCTGTGATATTTCCTGCAATTTTTTTACTTAATTTTACTGCTTCATCAATAACTGCAAAATTCGGTGTTTTATCCATATAAAGCAATTGATAGATACTCATTAATAAAATAACTTTAACTTTAGGTTTTACTCTACCCTTAGAGTAAGATTTAAGAATGTGCTCAAGATACAGTTTATTTTTTATAGTTCCATATACGACTTCACTAATAAATCTCTTATCTTGTTCTTCAACCTTATACTGATTAAAATATTTATTTAATGTAATATTACTATAGCCATCTTCTTGGATAACTGTATATAAAACTTCGTAAGCAATATGTCTAGCATTAATGCTACTCATTTTCTTCACCTAATACTGTTCCTACATAATCCTTCTTATTCGATAAGAAATTAACTACAGGCATGCGTTTTTTACCAGAAACTTGAAGTTCATTTACTTTTAATACAGTCCCATTACCACATAGAACATAGATATTTTTCTTATCCTGTTTAATAATAGTTCCAACTTTGTCGAACTTGGCTTCAACGTCTTGATTAACT
>CALIWM010000262.1:0-5921 GCA_938046645.1 uncultured Gemella sp.
GTTTTTAATGATTGCTAAGAAGTCAATCATCTCTGCTTTTTTACCAATTACGTTGTTCTCAACGTATTTAACACCAACTGGGTGTTGCATGAATGAGTTAGCTGATAAAATCCAAAACGCTGACATAAGTGTTCCGATACTTACTAACCAAATACACATTGCGTGTAATTTTTTGTTAATTTTCTCCCAAGAGAAAATCCAAATACCTATAAATGTAGACTCAAGATAGAATGCAAGTAATGCCTCTATCGCAAGTGAAGGTCCAAAAACATCCCCTACGAATGAAGAATATTCAGACCAGTTCATACCAAATTGGAACTCTTGAAGAATACCTGTAACAACCCCAACAGCAAAGTTAATTAGGAATAAGTGCCCAAAGAACTTCGTAATTCTTTTGTAATGCTCATCGCCAGTTTTAACATAAATACTTTCAAAAATTGCGATTAAGAACACCATACCTATAGTAATAGGTACAAAGAAGAAGTGGAACACTGTTGTCGCTGCGAATTGTATCCTTGCAAGTAATAGTGGATCCAACATAGATATACCTCCTTATATGTGTTAATTTATATTTAATTGTAAATATTATATTATTATTGTATAACATAGTTTTTATTATGGCAAAACAAAAATGATAAAAAGTAGTACTTTTCCTACATTTTACCATTTTTCGTTCACAATTTGTTCACATTTAGTGATGGATTGTATATTATCACATAGTTGAATATTTTATTTTTTTAATTTTTTTATATTTTAGCTGTGCGTTACTCCCAACAATAGACTAACTATTAGAATAACAAGTACTAAAATACAAATTCTTACAAATTTGTAATCTTTTTCTTCAATATAGACATACAGTAAACCTAATATACGTAGCACAGGGGTTAATATTAAAAGAAATATACCAAACATTAAGTATGAATAATAATTAAATGCTACTAAACCTCTTAGCATCTCACTAAAAGTATATCTTTCTATTGTTAATACTCCATTTGCTCCTTGTATAAAGCTAAGTATAATTCCTGTTATAATAAAGAATGAACTTACAAAAACTCCAGTTTTTATAATATTTGCTATTACTACATTTATATCTCTTTTCTCATTCATATTAAAGCACCCCCAGACCTTTCAGTAACATATTTATAATAGTAAATAGTAAGATTGGAAGAAAAATATATCGAATATACTTTGCATCTAATCTTTGCATTACTTTTGCTCCGGTTCTTGATCCAATCAGCGTTCCAATCGCTATCGGTGCTGCTACTGCTGGATTAATAGTACCATTAAAGAAATATATTAATGCACTGGCTGTTGCAGTAACTCCCATCATGAAGTTACTCGTCGCTGTACTTACTTTTATTGGGAGTTTCATATAAGTATCTAACGCAACTACTTTAAAGGCTCCACTTCCAATTCCTAGTAATCCACTAGCAAACCCAGCTCCAAACATAACAAGTGATCCTTGTGGGACATTAGTAACATTGTACTCTACAGTTTCACCTGTAGCCTTGTCATAGTATGATGAATTTAATTTATATTTATCAGCGTACTTATCATTCTCTACTACATCTTCTTCTTTTTTAGCTTTAGTTATTAATCCTGTTTTTTTCAACATCCCATAAAAAGAATTTAATAGTATTAAAGAGAAGAAAATATATAATAATTTAGATGAAAATACTCCAGCCATAAGAGCACCTACTACCCCTCCTGCTGTAGTAAATACTTCTAAAAGCATACCTACTCGCATGTTACTAACATGATCTTTTACAAATGCTATTGCTGAACCACTACTTGTTGCGATAACAGCGACAATACTTGCTCCAATAGCATATTTAATATCAAATCCAAATAATATTGTTAATGCAGGTGTGATAATAATTCCACCACCTAGCCCTACTAAAGAGCCTAGGAAACCTGCAAAAACTGCTATCAACATAAATTGTAATATTTCTACCATTGTTTCTCCTTTTAATCTTTAGAGTACATTACTAGTACATTATTACTAACTTCTAATTTAATTTCCTCATTGCTTTTAAATTCGTTACTAGTAGCGTTAGGACGATTTAATGTCAGCGCTAAATTTTCAACTTCATATTTAGAATTTTTTATTGTCATTAAAGTATTTTCGTATATAGGTACTATTGAGAAATACTTATATCCTTCTATGTTATCAAAGATAGTTAGACCTTTTTTAGCTACTGTAATAATATTATTATCATCTATTATTCTAATTTTAATGTGATGATATTTCTTATTATTAAGTAAAAGTATGTTCCCAAAAAAGTGATCCAGTCTTCTTCCAGTAGCACCATAAATATCTATTTCTTCAACTTCTTCAAATAATTCTAAAATATGTTCTAAAGCAAATTCTGCATCTGTTAAATCTTCACTACTTTTCACTTTAAAGTACTTAGATTTTTCTTCAACCGCTCTTCTTTGGTCTAAAGTAATCGAATCAAAATCTCCGCAACTTAATATTGGATTAATTCCATTATTAAGTAAGTACAACGCGCCTTTATCTACTCCACACCACAAATTAGACGAAGGGACTACCTTTGGAAATACTCCACCTAACATTATGTTTATTTTTTTTATATTCATTATTTTAACAACTCACCTAATGTTTTTTCTTTATCACTTGCTCCGAATAAGAATGAACCACAAACTAATAGGTCTGCACCTTTATCTCGACAAGCTTTTGACGTTTCTGTATTTATTCCACCGTCTACTTCTATTAAAAAGTTATAATTCTTTTCTTCTCTAAGTTTTGCTAGTTCTTCAATTTTTTCTAACATCTCAGGAATGAATTTCTGTCCACCGAATCCTGGATTTACAGTCATAATTAAAACATAATCCAATTTCGGCAATAGGTATTTAATACTCTCTATTGGTGTTTGAGGGTTTAGTACAATACCAGCTTTTTTTCCATTATTTTTAATTACTTGAATAACCCTATCTGCATGGTTAGTAGCTTCGATGTGGAACGATACCATATCACAACCTACTTTGCAAAATTGTTCAACGTAATTTTCTGGATTCGCAATCATAAGATGACAATCAAAAACTTTATCTGTTTTGGGGCGGATTGATTCAATTATTGGGAAGCCAAATGAAATATTTGGAACGAAGTTTCCATCCATTACATCGATGTGAAACATATCAATACCAATACTTTCTAATTCTTTAATATCTCTTTCTAAGTTAGCAAAATCTGCTGATAAAATTGACGGTAATATTTTCTTCATCTTATCTCTCCTTTATATATTTTCTCTTTTGATTTTGTTTTTCCGTAAATAATACTTTATAGTCTTCATAACGACTTTCTAGTATCTCTTTACTTTCTACCGCTTCTTTGACTCCACATTGAATCTCTTCCATGTGATTACACGGTTTAAACTTACAATCATAATCGTTAAATTCTCTAAATAAATATTGTAAATCTTCTTTTTCGATAAATGTAATATCCAATGAAGAGAACCCTGGAGTATCCGCGATATAAAAATCATCGATTTGATAAAATTCCGTATGTCTTGTAGTATGACGTCCTCGTCCAAGATGTTTAGAGATTTCTCCTGTTTCAATATCTAAATGTTCTGCAAGCTTATTAATAAACGTCGATTTTCCAGCTCCAGATTGCCCTGAAATAGCTACATACTTCTCTGAAATTACTTCTTTTAATTTTTCAATATCCTCATCAGAGTTTGTAAATACTTGATATCCAATTTCATAGTAATAGTTCATTATTTCTTTCATTTTAATAAGTTCTTCATCACTTAATAAATCAAGCTTTGTAAAGACAATAATGATATCTACATTACTATTTTCATTTAGACAAATTGTCTTATTCAATAACTTACTAGAAAACTCAGGATCTTTTACAGATACTACAATTATACTGTAATCTATATTTGCCACCTTAGGTCGTAGTAATTCATTTTTTCTTTCTAATATTTCTACAACATATCCTGTATTATTATCACTTAATTGAATTTTTACATCATCTCCTACTAAAGGCGTGATATTTTCATTTCTGAAGTTTCCTCGTGCTCGACAAGTAATATTCTCTCCAGAACAGTCGACATAATAAAATCCACTAAGTGCTTTTAAAATTTTTCCTTCTTTAGTCATAGTCCTCCTTTACCTTTACGGTATTTTTATCAACTACTTATTTAATTTTTCTTTTATTTCTTCTTTGGTTTTTTCGGCTAATCTCAACATTTCAATAGAGTGTTCTTCTGAAAGTTTTGTCATCGTATCTCCAGATACCATTCTTGCTACCTCTGCAATCTTTTGTTCTTCAGTCAACTCTCTAATAACAGTTAATGTTCTCTTATCAATGATTTCTTTACTAATTAGTAAGTTAGTATCCGCCAAAGCTGTTGTTTGAGGTAAATGCGAGATACATAATACTTGTGAGCCTACTCCTAGTTGATACATCTTTTCAGCCATTCGTTGCGATACTCTTCCACTTACTCCAGTATCGATTTCATCAAAGATAATTGAAGTAGCTTCTATACTTCTTGAGAAGATTATTTTTAGCGCTAACATCACCCTAGAAAGTTCTCCACCTGAGGCTACTTTAGATAATGATTTTAACGGTTCTCCTAAGTTAGCACTAATCAGAATCTTAACATCGTCTTTTCCTGTTGATGAGAATTCTTTTTCTTTAAAATCAACCTTGATTGTACTTTTTTCCATATATAAGAATTTCAACTCATCTTGAATAAGTTTTTCTAATTTTAAAGCTGTGTCTTTTCTTAATGAACTTAACTCTTGTGCTAAGACTGTTAATTCTTCTTCAATCTTCTTACTATCTTCTAGATAATTTTCGAAGTTTTCTTCATAATTTTCCAACTCATCTAATTCTTCTTTTATAGTTTCCGTGAAATCTATTAACTCATTTAATGGTTTTGAATATTTTTTCTCTAAAGTTTTAATCTTATCTAATCTATATATCAATCTATCTAGTTTTTCTTCATCATATTCGATAACATCAGTATAGCTAGATACTTCATATTTCAAATCGTCTAAGATATAGTATAAATTTGTAATTTCTTCATACTTTTCTTCAAAGTTTGAGTTATATCTAGTTAACTCTCCCAGATTAGATCTGATTTCTGCTAGTTTAGAAATAACTCCGTATTCTCCATCAATTCCTTCAGTAATACTATGAGCAAGGTTATTTACCTTCTCAAAGTTCTCCAGATAGTCAATGTCTTTTTCAAGTTCTAAGTCTTCATCTTTTTTTAGTTTCATCTGGCTTAATTCTTTATATTGGAATTTTAAGAAATCTACTTTTTGAAGAACATCACTCTCTTGTTGTTTTAAGTTATCAATTTTTTCTTTTATTATCTGATATTCTTTATACTTTTCTTTGTATTTTATATACACAGGTTGTATTTTTTCACGATTAAAAGAATCTACTAAATTTAGATGATTTTTCTCTACTAATAGAACTTGGTTATCATGTTGTTCATGGATATCTAATAAATGAGCAGCTACTTTTTTTAATGTTGATAGATTAACTATAGTTCCGTTTATTCTACAAACACTCTTTCCACTGCTGTATATGTCACGACGAATTACTATTACCTCATCTTCTAAATCTAAGTCCAATTCATTAAAAATTTCCTTAACTTCCTTACTCTTAGGAAAATCAAATACTCCTTCTACACTAGCCTTATCTTCACCATATCGAATATAAGAAGTTGAGGTTCTTTGACCTGATAATTGTGAAATTGCCGCTAGAATCATTGATTTCCCGGCACCAGTTTCTCCACTTAAGACAGTTAAACCATTTTTAAGTTCTATAGTTGCTTTTTCAATTATTCCAAATTGCTTAATATTTAACTGAATTAACATTGGCTCCTCCTCTATTTAAAGTGATTATGAGCATTATTTACAATATGCTCTATATTGAT
>CALIWM010000263.1:0-5068 GCA_938046645.1 uncultured Gemella sp.
CTATCCGCAGTATTGGTGCTGTGGCACAAGGCATGAAAGAAACGGACGTAGTTATCTTGAATGAAATGCTAAAACATTAATTTAGCTAAATATATAAGCCCCAATATTGTTAGCTGTAAGTTGACAATGTTGGGGGTTTTATTTTCTTATATACAATAAAAATCGGATTGTATTCTATGGTGCTTAACTATGCTACAATTAAAGTCAGAATATATAATCTTTTAGGGGGAATATTATGTCTTTAGAGCGTGGTGGAAAAGCAGATAAAGATGGTAATCGGTATGAATATGAATGGGTTTTATATAATGTATTATCTGTGATAAATAATGATATTCAATCTTTTATCTGGGAGCCTATAGGCCCCAATGCTGATGGTGTCGATATTACGGTTGTAACTAATCATAATAATTATCAACAATGTAAGGCAAGTAATGGTGATAGAGATTATTGGCGTCTTAGTGATTTGATGTCTCATAAAATATTAGACCGTTGGAAAAGCCGTTTATCTGAAAATGAAGATAATGAAGTAAGTTTAGTATCACCAATATCGTTTAGAGGTTTAACTGATTTAATTTTGCGTGCAAGAAATTCAAATAATTTCGGTCGAGATTTTTATACATGTCAGATAGAGAAGGCAGGTCAGAATACAAAAAAATTATTTGAGGATATTTTTAAAATATTTATTGGAGAATTAACCAAAGCAGATGAAGAGGATTATAATCGAATACTATCCTTTCTCAAACGGATAAATATTAAAACTTATAGTTATGAAGCACTTCATAATCTCAATATTGTTAGAATAGAAAATCTTTTTTTAAAAAATCGAGAAGAAGTTTATAGCTGTCTTCTTAAAGCCATACTAGATCAAGGTAATTATTCTCATGAAATTGATTCTAATATTATAAAAACATGGTTAGAATTAAATAATTTACAGTTACGAAATTTAAGTTCCGATGGGCAAACTATAGGAAAAGTTATGGCCCTGAATGAACAGTTTAAGGATAAATTTTTATTTTGGGGTAGAGGTTTTATAGATAGAGATTGTTATCATGATTGCTATAAAAAACTTAATGATGCTATTGTTACTATTGTTCATGGCGAGGCTGGAGTTGGTAAGTCAGGTGCTATTTATGGTTTAATACAAGAGTTTGAAAGCCTAAATCGACCTTTTGTAGCTGTTAGTGTTGAAAACTGTGTTCCTGAGAAAAGTGTAGATACATGGAGTAGAGAAAAACTTAACTTACCGATTAATGTCATTAACGTTATTGATCAGTTGTTTAAAAATGATTCGCCAGTTATTATTCTTGACCAATTTGATACAATGCGATGGAGATCTACTAATTATAGTGAAGCGTACTCTATTTGTAAAACTATAATTAAGCAGGTGGAGGAGCTTAATGAGACTCGAAAGGAACATCCAATAAGAATAGTTCTTGTAACCCGAACGTATGACTTGGAGCATAATGAATTTCTTCGGTCCTTGTGCCACAGAGATAATTATTTAAAATTTGAAATACTCCAATTAACCAATGAGGAACTTTATACGATTATAGGTGAGGACTTTACTCTATTAGATAATAGGACGAGATTATTGTTAGGACGATTTATCAATCTCTATATATGGAATCAAATTCAAGAAAATCAAGATGATAAAGAGAAGAATTTTAAGACACAGAGTCATCTTATATATAAGTGGTTTTCTCAGGTTAAATGTCACATCCACAATAGCATAAAATGTTCTGATAAAGAAATTATAGAATGTAATAAAAAATTTATTGATTATTGTAAAAGTCAAAATACATTAAGTGTTCCAGCTTTTATAATGGAATCCTACGAGACGATTATGAATCAGTTTGCGTCTGAAGGATTCTTTGTTTCTAATCAAAATCACTATTCATATATACATCAATCTATTTTTGATTATTTCATAGCTAGCGATATGTTAAGATTATGGTTAAATGGAAAAAGCATTGAAGCAGTTATAGGTGGAATAGATAGTCAAACTCCATGGCGTAGGTATCAAATACAAATGATGTTTGATCAACTTTATGAGATTTCTGTTGATGGATTTTTATCTTGTGGAAAAAGTTTATTAGATTCAGATGGTATTCGCTTTTATATTAAATATGTATTTTTTGAAACCCTTGGAAAATTAGAACGTATTGATGCAAAATTAGAGTCTTATATTTCTGAGCAATTTTTTGATACTACATGGGGTGTTTATTTAGAAGATGCTATAAAGGGTAACTTAGAGATAGTTGAATTATTGATTAATTCAGGGGTATTAGATCGATTCATTTTTGAAAAAGGTGAGATTGATAGAGGGATAGCTTTATTGCAAAGTGTAGATTGTAATAAAAGCCTTTTATGTACGGATTTGATTAATAAAATATATTATAAATTACCTGAAAATAGATCTAATATAAGTTTTATATTTTATAAGGATTGGATTAAAGATTGTGATTCATTTTTTGATTTGCGTATAGCGTATTACAATGAATATTGGGATACTGTTAGCTTAGATATAATGTTAGAGCAGTTAGTACAAAATAACTTTTATGGCTTTTCAAGATTAATAAAGTTGATAAGCATAGGGGTATTACATGACGCCACTGTTAATTTTTCTTATGTAGAATGTACTGACTTACAAATCTCTATATCTCAACAAGAACTTAAAGACTTGATTGATATTATTCCAATAAAACTTAATCGATATAAAGATAGAGACTGGATTGCGAATCCTCTTCGTATGACATATAAACGACTGTTAGTGGAACTTATTAAGTCTTCTCTTGTAGATTGGTGCAATAATGATGAGCAATTTGTCTGGCAGTTAATAGAACGGATTAGAAATCAAGATAATTATATATATAATGAAATAACTCTTTGGGCATTTACATTTTTATCTAGTAAGTATAGTAATAGAATATTTGAATATTTTTGCGATAATTTACGAGATAAGGTATTTGAGTATTCAAGTACTTGTGATACCTATTTGGAGCTGGTTACTGTTGTAGTTACTAAACACGTTTGGAATATCAGTCAACAATTATTAAATCGTTTTTTATCTCTTGTAATAAAGTATACAAATAAAGATCTTATTAAGAGCGTACATAATGAACGCTTGAAAAGCATAAATAGATATCATTTTAATGTTTATAATAGTTATTGGGGGGCTTTTCAATATATATTTTTTAATTGTATTGATTCGAAGTTATTAACAGATGAATATAAAGCAATTAAATTGATGTTGAATAGGATGTATCCTAATGGTATAAGTTTGTATAATAAATCAAGAATAACTTCTGGTTTTGTAAACTCATCGATTCCATTTAATAATCTATCATTAAATGCATGGAAAAAGTTATTGTGTGATCAATTTATAGACAATAAAGGTAAAAACCGTTTGAATAAAAGAGGGTTATTAATTGAAAATAGTACATCGACTATTATTAGTGCTGTAGCAAATCGAATTGAAGATAAAACCAAGCAGTTTTTGGAGTTGATTATCTCTTGTGGAAAGAGTATTAATATAAAGTATGTTGAAACTGCAGTTCTTAAATTAACAGATGAGCAGGTATTGTCAAAACTATCAGATATAGAGCTGTTTAGATTTATAAAATATATTTTAGAAATTGATATTGATTTATATGCTAAATATTTATTTGAGATTATTACAAAACGACCAGAATTATATCTGTATGATGAAGTAAAAAGTTTTATAATACATTTTTGTGATAAAGATAAATTAGAATGCTTATCTGACTCTGATATTAGTTCTTTCGATTTAACTGATAGTTTTTGGATGCAAGAAGTAAATAGTATAAAAGGTCGTTTTATTAACTTATTTTTTGTTCTTATTAAACAAAAATATGTAGTACTTGAGGATTGGGAGACAGATATATTATCGATATTATCAGCGAAGAAAGATTTTGATTTATATTTATATAGTAAGATATTAATTGCAGAATATTCTTTGAACAAATCTATTGGAAAATCTATAGTTGAGCTATTATTAGAACATTATAATGTTTTAAATATAGAATATGGATTGTCTTTGTTATGGAACTTATATAATGATGGTTACCAAAATGAGGTTAAGACTATAATAAGAAAATGTTATTCATCTTTAAATGATGATTTAGTCCGATTATCAAGCTATTTTGTTGTTGATATGTATATGCGTGACATGACATCAACAGAGGTTTATTTTAATGATGTAGAGACGCTAAATAGTAATGGTCATTTATTAGATATGATGGAATTGGTTAATGTTTATTTCTCTAATGAAGTCTTTAGGGAAAAAGCTAAGTTGTGGTATATAAAGTTAATGAATCAAGGTCTTAACATATCTCATGGTGTAGCTAATTTATTTTATCAAAAACTCTTAAGCCTTTCTCAAGACTATGATTTCATTAAGGATAATATATTTGCTTATGATGTTAATCGTCAGGTATTACGAGAGTTTATTGAGTTCTTAAAAGATGATTTGAATAGAATGATAGCGGCTTCAGATATAGTTATTAGTATTATTAGATTTGTTGTTGATCATCGTGATGAACAAGAATATATGTTAATGAGTCATCTCATTGATGAGTTATTGGTTGATTTGTATGAAGCTTCGTACAAGACAAATAATGTTGAGTTACAACGGACTTGTCTTGATTTATGGGATAACATGTATAAATACCGTGTAGGTAGTATGAGAGTTATGATGGATAAAGTTATTCAATAAGAACTCTACTATTATAATTTTAAAGAAATATTGCTATTTAGTTTTTATGAATATATTATCTTGATTTAGGCAGAAGATATAATACGATAATTTGGAATAGTATGATATTTCGCTGTGGTAATGAATACTATAATGTATTTAGTGTATGAAGAAGCATAAGTTTTTTATATTAAAAAAGCAGTTGTTTCAAATTTAGAAACAACTGCTTTTCTCATTGTAATTTTTTAGGATCTTTAAGTATCAATGAAGCCCCAAGACCTACTACTAGGAATGGTACGAGTGTCATCATAGCGGCAGGTAAAGTATAGGTATCCGCAAGGTTACCTACTACAG
>CALIWM010000264.1:0-3529 GCA_938046645.1 uncultured Gemella sp.
TCCTATTATTTTTTCTACAGCATAGGCTGGAACAATACCGCAACGTTTATTTAGATAAAATTCATATCCATTTTCAACGAGCCAGCATTTAGCTTGTCTAATGATATTTTTGGCTGTATGCTGTTTATAACCTAAGTCTATTAATACCCTGTAGTCAATTGTTTTCATCAGTATTATTCCTCCCCAAATATCCCTAACTCGATTGCAGCTTGTTTCCACTCTAATGGCAACTCAATACAATACATAGGAATTCTGTTTTTTTCAATGGTCATATATTTGACGAGTCGTCTTTTGTCTTTTATTAGCTTATGTTGCATGTTTAATAGCTGAAGTGCTTTTTCTATATTTGATATAGAAAATTCCTTTTTCAATAACTTCTCAAACTCATCTCTGAAGAAAAAGGCTCGATATGTTTCTTTATACAATTTAATCACTCCTATCTTATTTCCAGTCCTAGTGTAACTGTCTTTGATATGGAATAATCCGGCATGTGATAAAGTATATTCCACTAAGCTAGTGTATAGATTAGTAGGGATTTCATTTCGTTTATCTAGCAATCTTTTTTCTGTAGATACTAAGAAATCACATACCCTTTCTGTACTTATATCTATATCTAGCAATTCTTTAATCAGAAATGCTGAGCTGTAGATCGTTGCATACAATGCACCGATACGTGTTTTAAATCTAGTTTCTGGAAGTTTCTGAACTAGGTCATGGTATGCTGTTTTACCGGAAAAAAGTGTAACACACACACACACACACACACACACACACACACACACATTCGCACCGCCAGTCAGATAACACTTTAAACATTTTCGTTTTATCTGATCAGCAGTAGGTGCATCTTTAGTCCATCCGTTTTCTGATGTTAATTCTATATAGCGCATATGTAGTCCTTGGTTGGAATTGAGATAATTTGCCATGGGTACTTCTGATGTTGTGGCGATTACAGTATTAAATTTAAATTGCTCTTTAAAAGTGGAATCGGAATTCAACCTCAATCTACTTTGACCTTGTCCTATCTGATACAACAATTCGGAGAGGTCGGTACTTCTTGAGGCAGATAACTCATCTATTGTCGTTGCTACTCCCATATTTCCATTTAATATAGCAAGTAGAGCGTTCTGCGTAGCACTAAAAGAATACATAGTATTTGCTGGATTAGAATATATACTATTAATTAAATGGAGAGCAGTTGTTTTACCACTCGTAGATTGGCCAAAGAAATTAATAATTAAACTTCCAATATCTGGTTTATAGTTTATTGCTAAATATCCCAGAATGATTGAGCTAAAACCCACACATAATGCAATCTCCATATTGCTATCAAGTACATTATCAAGGACCATTTGTCTCCATTCTTCAAATGTTCCTCGTGACGACAAATTAAAGAGAGAGTTATCTACTAGTAGACTTACTTCTGTATCTCCATAATTTCTACCCAACCTGAAAGTTAATGTGTCTGAATCGTTTGTTTTCCACCCTACATATGAATGGATATTCTGAATAGGTACTGTTTTTAACTGATAATTCAGATATTCAATTACTCTCTGAGGTGCTGATGCTAAAATAATACCGAATTTTGTTAAATCAGAAATCTTATAAGGTGATAGAGTGATTCCTAATATTTTTTGGGTATTCTTTTTACCTTGAATTAGATACTGCAACTCATACTGAAAGTGATTTGTGTCAATATTGAAAAAGCTTTTAGAAATAAAGAATGGAGTGGATGATATGATTTCAATCTTTTTATCAGAGAATTTATATATACCAGATTTACTAACTTCGTAATCTCCAAAGTTGTATTTCTTCCCATTTATTAAATCCTCTAGTGTTGGTATCTCTTTCCTACTTGTCGAAGATTCTTTTAATAAGAATTCCTCGGGGCATGGATATTTAGATATGAAATCATTAATAGTTTTACTTGAGCAACTAGCATGGAGACACTTAAACTTACATCGTCCATATTTTGTTATGATGAAACATGCTCCACTATCAGTGTTTGAATGCTCTTTCATTGGGCAAGTTTTGAATGGGTATAATTTAGTGCCATGTTCATCTTCTTTATATGAATGAAACTCTAAATTATAATGTTTTAGCCATTCTTCTCCTTTTGCTAGTATATAAGGTTTAACATCCGACGCTTCTATACTTTCAAGTACTGTTTTGTTCACTTTCTCAGTAAGTGAATCTTCTAACTTTACAGTTAGTGTTTTTAAATCTTCTTCCGTTAAACCAGCTAATACTTCACTTGGGATTCTCATTAGTTTACTTTGCCGGTGTGGTCTTTCAGAGGTGTTCTCACCCTTACAGTTTATTGTTCCATATAGACGAGTAATACGACTAGGATTATATACTGTAGTATCAATTTTAGAGTCTTTGTCTGAGAATTTTTTAGATAATAGGTTTAAAAACGCCTTTACCGTATCTTTTGCACTGTTTGCTGTTATAAAGTTTAATGGAACTAATAAATGCATACCATTTCCCGAATCTGCAATAATGATATTTTCTTGTGCAAAGCCATTATTCTCAAACCATTCTAAAATATTATCAGTCTTCGTGATAGCTGATTGCTTTTCGGCCTCTGTAGCGCAGGTGCCACTTGGTCGTTCTGGGTCTACATCAATCAACAAAAAGCGATAGGAGGAAATATTGCTATCCTTGATTGCTATATTTCCTGTTTCACAGTCATCATTAATCTCATTGAATGTTGTATAGTAAGCAGTCTTTCTATCATTTGACACAACTGTAGGCACATCAATATCATCAATTTGACACACTTGATTTTCAGTTTTTCTCCCACCTAATAAACGTAAATTAATTCTATGAATACCATAAGCGTTTAATACATCTATAGTTTTTTGAACTTCTGATATAACCATATCTTTCGATATTTCATTTTGACGCACTTGGCGCACGTATTTGGTAGCAATCTTATTATCTATCATGTTAAGATACCTCTTATGAATTTATTTCTTTTTTTCAAAAGATACATAGATTATAAGACATATTTATCATAAAAAAAGCCCTCTTCCAAGGGTGGGGAAGAGGGTTGACAATATCTGATTTTTATGCTAAGAAAAGAATGGTATTAGTTTATAAGGAATATCTTTATTTGCAAGTAAGGCTGCGATATCCTGATCTATATATCGATAAGCCTGCTCTAAAGGTTGAATCCATTGATATTCCTCGAGGTCTTTTCTTAAATGTGTTTTTTGAATAGCTTCTTCTAATGAAAGTGATTTGCTTGAGATTTGACTACTTAGGTAGGATTTCTCCTCAATTTCCTGTCGTAGCTTTGGTGAAATGTTAAATACAAATAAACTTAAAATGAGTTCCTCGGTCTGTTTCCTTTCCTCTGATGTCATAGTCTTTAGATTTTCAAATACTTCATTTTCCCTTAGGCGGATTTTATCGTCATCTTTAATAAGAAATTCTTTTGTATTAACTGATTTTTTAAAAGATCCAGATACTATAAGTTCTTTCTCTTGAATTACTTTTTGGTAAAAATTACTTTTTTCTATAT
>CALIWM010000265.1:0-1917 GCA_938046645.1 uncultured Gemella sp.
TAGAATCTAGTTTGGACATGATTGAAACAGAGCAGTTCGACCTTTTCCTTTTGGACATTATGCTCCCCGATGGTGATGGCTATACATTAGCAAAACATATCCGAAAAAAAGGCGATACTCCTATCCTCTTTCTGACTGCCAAAAATAATCCTGAAGATGAGGTAGCTGGTTTCAATGCTGGTGGTGATGATTATGTCGTAAAACCCTTCATTCCAAAAAATCTTATCTATCGTATTATGGCTCTGCTCAGGAGAAGCTATAAATCAGAACAGGAAGCAATACAGATTGGACAGACTTTGGTGAGTTTTCGGAATGCAACAGTACAAAAGAATGGAGCAGAAATTTCTATTACACCAATTGAAATTAAGATTTTAAAAAAACTTTACGATAATAAAAATTACATCGTTTCAACTGAATCTCTCTGTGATACGATTTGGGGAGTGGATAGCTTTGGTTATGAAAACTCTTTGACTGTACATATTCGGAAAATTCGGGAAAAAATAGAAGAAAATCCTTCAAAACCTCAATATTTAAAGACAGCTAAAGGGCTGGGATATAAATTGTTATCATGATTATGAACCAAACCAAAATTTTAAGGTATTCACTAAAGAAATTTATCTTTTTTTCCATCATTATCTTTATTACCAATATTATTCTAATTGCCAGTTTTGTTTTCTACATTAGAGAAAAGCAAACTGCTACCGAGACTGTAAAAATAATTTCTGAACACATTACCATCACAAAAAACAACGTCCACATACCTAAAAATGATATTTCTAGTCTAAAAGAACAAAAGTTATGGCTCATGGTATTGGATAAGCAGACTGGAAAACAAGTGTACGAACAGTATAAACCTAAAGAAGTTCCTTCGCAATTTGACTATGGGGACATTTTACAGTTTTCTCGCTATTATCTTTCAGATTATCCTGTTTTTAGTCAGATAAAAGGTGGCTACATCATTGTTGTTGGTTTTCCAAAAGATAAAATTGCTCGTTATAGTTATAATTACTTAGATATAGATAGTATTCGCCTAATTCCACTAGTAGCATTTGGAGTATTGCTTTTCAACTGCCTTTATTTCGCTTTTCTTTACTACTATGGTGTGACGCATATCAATCGTAAAATTGCGCCTCTTGTAACTGCTATTCAGAATCTCCCAGATGGTTTGAAAAATCCAATAAATTCTATATCAGAACTAGAATATCTTACAACTGCAATCAATCAAACCGATACTCTACTCAAAGAGAATGAAGTCTTTAAAGAGCAATGGATTTCAGGAATTGCACACGATATCAAAACACCTCTTTCTGTCATCATTTCTAACGCTTCCTTGTTAAATGATTCTGAACTAGATACACAGTCTAAAAAACATATTCGCCCAATATTGACAGAATCCTATTACATCCAAAATATTTTAAATGACTTAAATATAGTAGCTCGCCTTTCATCCGGTCATCTTCAATTAAATCAGACTGAAACAAAAATTATCCCCTTCTTCAAAGACATTCTCATCCATATTTTAAATCAAGAAATCTGGAATGATTTTGAATTTGAATTTGATTACGATTATTCACTTGTTAATCAATCTATCATGATTGAGCAGTTTTTAATCACAAGAGTTATCCATAATATCATCTACAACTCTGTTTTGCATAACGAAAAGGGTTGCACAATAAGAATCAACTTATTCAAAAAAGATACAAATGTAATTGTCGAAATCAAAGATAATGGACAGGGAGCTTCACCAGAAAAAATTGCTGAACTTAATGAATTATCTTTTAAAAACATTGATATTTCTAAAATTAGAACGACTGGAATTGGGCTAAAAATTTCAAAACAAATTGTTGATTTGCATCAGGGCTCTATTTCGTTTGCTAGTGTTCAAAATGAATTCTTTGAAAGTATCATTTCACTTCC
>CALIWM010000266.1:0-1941 GCA_938046645.1 uncultured Gemella sp.
ACTGCCGTTAAGCTGTTTTATGGTGCGGATAATCTCTTCGATGGTTGCGGCGGTTTCGGTAACGCTTGCAGCTTGGGTCAAAGCCTGCTGCTTTACGCCATCGATGTTTGCACTTATTTGATGAACGGCACTGGCGGTTTCGGTCATGTTGGAAGCAAGCTCATTGCCGATATTTGTCATATCTTCACTGCTTTCACCGACGGATTTAATCGATGCTCCAATTTTTTCGATTGTTTCATTGAAGTATTCCGATAAATCGGTTACTTCGTCATTGCCGTGTACGGGCAGGCGGACGGTAAGGTCGCCTTCACCTTCTGCAATGTCTTTAAGGGCATTTACGACAACATTGACAGGTTTTATCATTGCACGGGCAACAAAAAAGACAATAACAAGCGTTATCATCATTTCTATCAATAATCTTCATCAAAAAAATAGTCAATATCCTCTTGATAATTTATATCTAAAGTACGACTAATACAATATAATTCTGTCAGTTCTGCAATAGATAATTCCGATTTACTTTTAGAAGTTAATTCTCTTGAATACAAAAGAATATGCCCTTTTTGAAACTGTCTATACTCATACTGCGTTGTATAATTCGTTTGCTCCTGGAGCCAACCCAACTCTATTAAAATAATATCTTCTCCAAAAATATCAGCAAAGGACAGATAAATCTCTCCATAATGCCAAGAAGTTCCCGTAGAAAATTCATCAAAACTAAAAGCAAATTCCAAACGAGTATTTTCTGATAGCTTATCCGACAAACAATAAGAACCATAAAGATAAATTGATACTAAATTATATTTTTTACCAATAGCAATTACTTTTTTTCTTATGCCTTTTATATTTTCCATTATTACACCATAGTTAACTTCTTCCATATCAATCCTCCACTGAATTTCATTCTATCAAAAAACACAGCAAAAATAAATTTTACTGTGTCGAATCTGCGTTTGTGTTGGTCAGACTACGCTAGACAAACACAAGCCACGATTACAATTAGTTAATTTTTATTTGCCCCTCTAACTTGTCTGCTACCTCTTTCATAGCTGTAGGACGTAGATGAGAATAGACACCTAGTGTCGTCTGAATACTAGCATGCCCTAGGCGATTTTTAAGTTCTAAATCATTCATACCCAAAGAAAGTAAAAGACTGGCATGAGAGTGTCTTAAATCATGTATTCTAATCGTCTTAACACCTGCTAGTTGACTATGAGCTACAATAGCGTTATTGAGCATAGTTTTTGTAATCGGTAAACAATTATAAGAAAAAATAAAATCAATCTTTCCTAATTTTTTCTGATGTTCTCTCCATTCTAATAGATTAGAAAGTGTCATACCATCAAGATAGATAAGTCTATTCCCTGAAAAGGTCTTTGTAGGGTTTATCTGCCATTTGTTCTTGTTTTGATAAAACATAGATTTACTAACAATCAAGGACTTATCTATAAAGTCTATATCATCCCAAACAAGCGCTTGGAGTTCACTAATTCGTAAGCCAGTCATAAACAGAACAAGGCAAGTTATAAATTTCAAATGCTCTAAAACATCAGATTTATCAAAAGTTCTAATAAATAACTCGAATTCTTCCTTAGTCCAAAAATCAACTCTATGTTTTGTCCTACTTACATTACCAGCTTTTCTAACAGGATTTTCACTAACCACCCCCAAAGATATAGCCATATCAAAAATTTCTTTCATGCATTGATGTAGATCTTTCAAATAATTGTTTGAAAGTCCTTCTTCAAGAATTTCTGTATGCCATTTTTTGATATGGAGAGGTTGAATATCCACCATTTTCATCTTAAAAAAGGGTTTAAGACGTTTCAACTTAGAAGAAAATGTTAAAAATGTCCTATTTGATACCCTATTTCTATAATCTGGTATAAAATAATTATCAAGAAACATCTCTACAGTCATACTAACTCCATGAACAATATA
>CALIWM010000267.1:0-7070 GCA_938046645.1 uncultured Gemella sp.
TGTATTCAATATAAGGTTTTCCTCTATCATCTTTTTTTACTTCTACATCATGAAAAGAAAAATCTTTGGAAATCCCGACTCCTAAAGCTTTTGAAGTAGCCTCCTTCACGGCAAAACGTCCTGCCAAAAACTCCATTTTTCTTCTATGATTTGTTATTTTATAAAACTCATTTAATTCATTTTCTGTATATAATTTTTCAAGTCGTTTTTTATCATCAACATATTTTTCGAAGCGATGAATATCGACGATATCACAACCTATTCCGTAAATCATTTTTTACCTCTTCATTATATATTCTTACATTATTATATCACTAATATAGATATTATGAAAGAAATATTAGCTTGTTATTCAGCATTATTATTTACATAAGTTTAGTTCTCTATCAAAACACCTTTTACTATAATTAATTGAGAGTTAAATGCATATTTTGTAAAATATTGCACCAATTTAACAAAAAAAGATTGCCAATTTCCATTGACAATCTTGTATTTATTAATTTCTATTATTACTATTTAGTAGTATGAAGACGAATCTTAACATCTCCATTAAAGCTACAACTGCTGCTGCAACATAAGTTAAAGCTGCTGCTGTTAGAACTTTACGACAGTGTCTATGTTCTTGATCGTCCACAATGTTTAAGTCAACCACTTGTTCTAATGCTCGTTTTGAAGCATCGAACTCAACTGGTAATGTTACTACTTGGAATAGTACTGCAAACAGCATAAATCCTACCCCAATCCAAGCAACAGTATAACCGAATTGACCAATTAGTCCTGTTAATAAGAATCCTACCATAATAAGAATAGTTGATAGATTTCCTCCTAGATTAGCTAACGGCACTAATGAGTGTCTCCATCTCATTGGTTTGTAGTCTGCTACTTTATCTTGAATAACGTGACCAATTTCGTGAGCCGCAATCGCTACTGAAGCTACTGTTGGTTGATCGTGCACTATAGGTGAAAGTACTACAATGTTATTAGTTGGATCATAGTGATCTGATAGTTCAACTTCGCCTCTTACTACTCTAACACCTGTTATTCCATTTGCTTGCATTATTATTTCTGCAACTTCTTTTCCAGTTAATCCTGATTTTGTTCTTACTTTTTTATATCTTTCATATGTTCTTTTTACTTTGAATTGAGCCCATAAAGGAATCAGCATAATTAGTAAAAAGTAAAGTATATAACTTCCTGACATTCCATAATATCCTAATGGCATATAGATTACCTCCTAATTAGTAAAGTATATAAGAAGAATTATACCACATTCTAAAGTTATTTGCTAGTATTTTGACTAAATTTTACCATTGTTAATTCATATTATTTATTTTTGTTACTTTTCATTAGCATTTCACTATTTTTCAGTATATTACCTAATTTATACTTTAATCTTCAACATAAAAATACGATCCAAAAGCTAAGTTACTTCTAGATCGTACTATAAATTTATATTCTTAAATATTAGTTTCTTTGTCTTGCTATTAGTTTAATTGGTGTACCTTCAAAATTGAATGAATCACGGATTCTATTTTCTAAAAATCTCTCATAAGAGAAATGCATAAGTTCTGGATAATTCACGAAGAACACGAATGTCGGTGGATTAATAGCAACTTGAGATGCATAGAAAATATTAAGTCTCTTACCTTTATCTTGGGGTGTTGGATTCATAGAAACAGCATCAACAACGATTTCATTAAGTGTTGAGCTTTGAATACGACGTTGTCTATTTTCATATGATTCTTTAATTAATGGGAAAATGTTAAATACACGTTGTTTTGTTTTTGCAGAAACATAAACAATTTTCGCATAATCTAAATATGCAAAACTATCGCGAATTTTTTCTTCAAATTCTTTCATAGTTTTATCATCTTTTTCAATTGCATCCCATTTATTAACGACGATAATTACACCTTTTCCAGATTCGTGTGCATATCCAGCAACTTTCTTATCCTGTTCAATAATACCTTCCTCAGCATTAAGAACTACTAAGACGACATCTGAACGTTCAATAGCTTTAAGAGAACGAAGTACTGAATATTTCTCACAGCTTTCATATACTTTACCACGTTTTCTAATACCAGCTGTATCGATTACTACATATTCATCTCCATTGTGTTTAAAATCAGTATCGATTGCATCACGTGTAGTTCCAGCGATATCAGATGCGATAACACGTTCTTCACCTAAAATCGTATTAATTAAACTAGATTTACCTACATTAGGTCGACCGATAAGAGAGAATCTGATTTTGTCATCTTCTTCCTCTTCTTCTATTACTTTAAAGTTTTTACAAACTTCATCAAGTAAATCACCGATACCTAATCCATGAGATCCAGAAATTGGGAATGGATCTCCAAATCCTAATGAATAGAAATCATAAATCATATGATTCATATCAAAGTTATCAATTTTGTTTACTGCCAGTACAACTGGTTTATCTGTTTTATAAAGTAATCTAGCAACTTCTTCATCATCACTAGTTACTCCATCGCGACCATTTGTTAAGAAAATAATAACATCTGCTTCGTCGATTGCTAATTCAGCTTGTGCTCTGATTTGCTTTTGGAAAGGAGTATCTTCTAATTCAATTCCTCCAGTATCTATCATAAAGAATGAGTAATTTAACCATTCTGCTTTCGAGTATATTCTATCACGAGTAACACCTGCAACGTCTTCTACAATAGATAATCTATCACCAATAATTTTATTGAAAATTGTAGATTTACCGACGTTGGGTCTACCTATTATCGCAACTGTTGGTTTTGCCATGTTTTTACCTCCATATCTTTAAATATTTTTTATCTAAAATAGCAAAGTTGGATGGGAGTGATTCAAAAATCGCGATTTCTAAGAAATCGATTTTTTAGAGTCAGCCCCGCACAGTTTATTAGATATCTAAAAAGCTTTTATAAAGCAAATTTAGATATCAATAAACCACTGTGTCCATAAGTTCTCATACGAACTTTATTAAATTTTAGGACCTTTGGGGCATCCCTAAACTTCACTATCCATTTCTACCTAAAAAATAAAAGCAATAGACAAGCTTATCTACTGCCTTTATTTCTTTATTTTTTCAAATTAAAGTTCGATATCTTTAAATTTGTCCCCTAGGTTGAATGAAGTATCTTCATCTTTTAAGTAAGAAGTATCGTATTCAGCTTCTTCCTTAACTTCTTCTTTAACTGGTTTTTCTAGAAGTTCTTTGATAGATAGAGATAATCTTTCACTTTCAAAATCGAATTCTAGTACTTTTACAGTAACTTTATCACCTTTTTTAAGAACGTCTTCTACGTTTGTAACTCTTTCGTGAGAAATTTGAGAAATGTGAACTAATCCTTCAACATCTGGTAATACTTCAACAAATGCTCCAAATGCAGTTGTGTTACGAACAACACCTTCTAATACATCTCCAGCTTTAATTGTAGCACGAGCTACTTCCCATTGTGTTGGTAATAAAGCTTTAGCTGAAAGTGAAACTTTTTCGTTTTCTTTATCTACAGCGATAACTGCAACTTTAACAGTGTCTCCAACTGATAATACATCAGCAACTTTCTCTACACGTGCGTGAGAAATTTCTGAGATGTGTAATAAACCATCAACTTCACCGATGTTAACGAATGCTCCAAAGTCAGTAATACGACTAACTTTACCTTCGATTACATCACCTTCGTTAATGTTTCCGTATACTTCAGCTAGTTTTTTAGCTTTTTCTTCTTCTAAAATTACACGTCTGTTTAAGATAATTTTGTTTTTAGATTTATCTACTTCTTCAATTTTAAATGTATATTCATTTCCTACAAATTTAGATAAGTCTTTTCTGAATTTAGTGTCAATGTATGACCCTGGAATAAATGCACGTAATCCTTCTACGTCAGCTAATAATCCACCTTTAGTTTGTCCAGAAACTGTAGCTTGAATTAATTCTCCGTTTTCGAATTTTTCAATAATTCCAGTCCATGATAATTCCATTAATTTTTTATATTCAGCATTTTCTAAAATTTTGTGTGATAAGTAGATTACACCAGGTACATCTTCTGATCTTTTTTCACGGTCTGCTCTAATTCCAGTTACTTGAGCTTCTACTTCATCACCAACTGATAATACGTCTTCAATGTTTTCAAATGGTTTTCTAGTAATTTGGTTACGTAAAATTACGCAATCATATTGAGCTCCTGCTACATCAACGTATACTTTATCGTTATCGATTTTAGATACTGTACCAGTTACTTTGTCTCCTTTTTTCAGCATTTCTGAGCTATTTAATAATTCCTCAAATGAAGTTGTCATTACTTCTAATCCTCCTGTGCTTACAATACATACTATATTAATATTATACATCAAAAATATAGTTATGTCATTTATTTTATGTTAATTTTTTAATTCTTTTTTTATTTCATCAAGTAATTTGGCTTCTTCTTTACTTAATTCATAGTTTTCCAACAGATCTGGTCGTCTAGTCAGAGTTCTTCGTAAACTTTCTTTTTTTCTGTAAGTTTCTATATTTTTATGGTGACCACTTGTCAATACATCAGGAACCACCATTCCTTTATAGTCCTTTGGACGTGTATATTGAGGATATTCTAATAAGCCAGTCGAAAATGAATCATCCTTATGAGATTCTTCCTTTCCTAGAACATCAGGAACAAGTCGCGCTATACTATCGACCATTGTCATCGCTGCAAATTCTCCACCTGTTAAGATGAAATCACCAATCGATAATTCATCGGTTACTAAGTACTCTCTAATTCTTTCATCATAACCTTCATAGTGACCACAGATAAAAATTAAGTGCTCTTCTTCAGAAAGTTCCTCTGCTTTTTTCTGACTAAATCTCTCACCTTGTGGACAAAGTAAAATTATTCGAGTTTTATCAGTTTTATCTAAACTCTCAACAGCATTAAAGATCGGTTCTGGTTTTAATACCATCCCCTGACCTCCACCGAATGGATAATCATCTACTTGGTTATGTTTATTACCAGAAAATTTTCGATAATCGACTATATTTATATCCAATAACTTATTATCTTTTGCTTTTCCTAAGATTGAATGATTTAATGAATCAAACATATCAGGGAATAGCGTTAATATATCAATCTTCATTAGTCAATTAACCCTTCCATAACTTCGATATCAATTCTTTTATTAGTAACATCTATTTTCTTTACCACATCTTCAATGTAAGGTATTAAAATTTCTTTACCATTTTCTGCTTTTATTACCCACACATCATTTGCACCAGGTGTAAGAATCTCAACTACCTCACCTAGTGATTTGTTGTTTTCATCAAATACCTCGCATCCGATAATCTCATGGAAATAGAACTCATTTTCTTCAAGTTCTCCTATATTATCCGAATCGATTTTAATTTGTAGATTTTTAAATTTTTCTGCTTCTTCAATTGTATCAATCCCTACAAATTTCACTAGAAGATTATTTTTATGTGTTCTGTAGCTTTCTACAACAACTTCTTTAACAACTTGATTTCCTCTAGTTATTAATAATTCACTACCCTTTTTAAAACGTTGTTCTTCAAAGTCAGTTGATGAAATTACTTTCACCTCTCCTTTTAAAGAATGTGTATTAACAATTTTTCCTACTTTTAGACGCATCTATTTCTCCTTGTTTTAATATTTTCTTTAATTATTTTTTTACTCTCATTCTAATAAAGTATGAGATATTTTCAATAATAATTATCGATAACGATAAACCAATTAATAATGTTGAAATTCTATTCCAATTTCTATATTCTATATTATTTACAAGCAAATGTCCAATACCACCTGCACCAACCATACCTAATATAGTTGAATTTTTGATATTTGATTCAAATCTATATAAAACTATAGTAACAAATTCAGGGAAGTAGCCATTAAATATTATTTTCACATAACTAATAAAACTTCCAAGTCCTAGACTTTTTGTCATTAATAATACATTGTTATTAATTCCTTCTAAGACCTCATTATACATTTTCGTCATAACACCAACTGTATATATATATAATGCAAAGAAACTACTAATTGCACCAGGACCGAATCCTCTAAAGAATATTAATGCCACTATTATCGGTGGAAATGTTCTTAATATATTGATAAATACTTTTACACCTAATGCTTTATATTTACCAAAAAGATTCACCGATGATAAATACGAAGTAAATATAGCTGTCACCGCTGCAAAAATCGTGGCACTAAGTGCAATTTCTATACTTATAAATAGCTCGCTAAGCATTTTTGGGACATATGCTAAATCAGGATTTATAATTCCCTTAGCCAGCACATTTAGCTGCTTTAATCCAACAATAAATCTTTCTTGTGAAATATTAATAAAATTAGTAACATATAGAATACTTCCTATAATAACAAGTGGAATCCCAAATTTCACTACATTTCTTCTTAGAATAAACTTTTCAAAAGTTAACTGTGAAGTATTTTGTAAATTTCTAAAATAATAACTCACTAGATCAATCACGAAGATTAAAATAACAAGAGTAATAATTATTATAGAAACTCTATCATATCTTAAGTGATTTAGCTCTTGCCATAATCTTTGACCTATTCCACCTGCTCCAACTAATCCTAAAACACTTGCTCCACGTATACTTGATTCTAAAGTTAGAAAGTATACAGAGATAACTTGTGGTTTAAGATTAGATAAAATCGCATTCTTATAGATAATAAATTTTGAAGCTCCTAAAGATTCCATAGCTTCTAACTGTTTAATCTCGACTTCTTCAGCATATTCTTTCAATAACTTAGCTGATGTTAGAATATTTATTAAATATATACTTACAAAACCACTAAATACTCCAGTACTGAATAAACTTACTAAGATAGCAGCAATTATTAGAAATGGCATTGTTCTAAAGACAGAAAATACCGCACTAAATATTTTTGGAATTATCTTAAGTTTAAATAGTACATTGGTTAGTATTGGTAACAATATTAACGTTGTACATAAAGCTAATATCGATGAAAATAGAGCAATGTTAATTGTTTCTATAATCGGTTGTTTCAATTCAGGTAAAATAGAAAAATCTACAGGATACATACGTCCAAGGAGATTCT
>CALIWM010000268.1:0-4109 GCA_938046645.1 uncultured Gemella sp.
TGTAAGAGTTTGTTATTTTTGAATTAATTTTGACGTGAATCCATATTAATTTTCAACTTTTACTAACAAATAGCTATTATCATAGTGATATCTATTTTCAATAAAATTTACATTTTTTCATTTTTGTAGTAGAATATTATTTATAGTTTTCCAAAGGCAAGATTTCCGCCTAGAGGAAAGTAGTTCTGTAATTTTTACTAGACTATTATTTTTAGAAAAGGTGATTGAATGATTTTTAAAAATTTTTTAAGAAAGAGTCAAGAAGAGTTAGAAGCAGCAAATCAGCTATCTCTTCAAGAAATAAATAACACCGTAGAGGTTCCAAAAGAAGGAAGCTTTTTAAAGAAGGTCCTAGCCTATAGCGGACCAGGTGCTTTGGTGGCAGTCGGCTATATGGATCCTGGTAACTGGATTACCTCTATAGCTGGTGGTGCTCAATATGCATATAGCTTACTATTCGTTATACTTATATCGAATCTTATCGCAATGTTACTTCAATCAATGTCTGTAAGATTAGGTATTGTTACTGGTATGGATCTAGCTCAAGCTACTAGAAAACATACAGGTAAAAAAATGGGGGTTGTTCTTTGGATAATTACCGAACTAGCTATTATGGCTACCGATATTGCAGAAATTATTGGTAGTGCTGTAGCTTTAAAATTATTATTCGGTATTCCTTTACTAATAGGAGTTATAATAACTATCTTTGATGTATTCTTACTACTATTATTAGCGCATTTTGGATTTAGAAAAATCGAAGCTATTGTAGCTACCTTGATATTTACAATTCTAATAATATTCTTCTATGAAGTTTTATTAGCTAACCCTAATACCGGAGAATTAATTAAAGGTTTTATTCCAAATAAGGATGTAATTAATAATAAAGGTGCATTATTTATTGCCTTAGGTATCGTGGGGGCTACAGTTATGCCTCACAATCTATACCTACATTCTTCTATTGTTCAAGCAAGAAGATACGATAGAAAAGATAACAAAGTTAAAAAAGAAGCTATTAGATTTTCTACTATAGATTCTAATATTCAACTTTCAATCGCATTTATTATTAACTGTTTACTATTAGTTCTAGGTGCTTCTTTGTTTTATGGTCATGGCGACAGTCTTGGACGCTTTACAGACCTTTATAACGCTTTACAAGATGGCAGCATTGTTGGAGCCATTGCTTCACCACTCCTTAGTACATTATTCGCTGTAGCTCTATTGGCTTCTGGTCAAAACTCTACTATTACTGGGACATTATCAGGGCAAATAGTTATGGAAGGTTTCATCCACATGAGGCTTCCTATGTGGGTTAGAAGAATGCTAACACGTGTAATTGCTGTAATGCCTGTTGTTATTTGTTTAATAATTTTTGGTGATAGTGAACAAGCAATTGAGAGTTTGCTAATTTATACTCAAGTATTCTTAAGCATTGCTCTACCAATATCCATTATCCCATTAACACTATATACATCAGATAAAAAACTTATGGGAGAGTTTGTTATTAAACCATGGATGAAAATTGTTGCATGGATTTGTACAGTAATATTAATAATCTTGAATTTCTGGTTAATAATATCAACATTCATTTAAACTAATTGGACTGATTTTTGTCAGTCCAATTTTTTTATTTCTCAATATATATGCTAGACTCACACTTTATTTACTTTATAAAACAAAAAAGACAGCTCTTACGAACTGCCTTTTAAAATTTTTATTGGAACTATTTAACAGGTAATACTGCTCCATTCCATTTTTCTTTAATGAATTTTTGAGTGTCTTCAGATTTTAAAGCTGCAACAAGTTTTTTAACAACAAGTTTATCTTTATCACCTTCACGAACTACAACAATATTCGCATATGGGTTGTCATCTGTAGCTTTTTCAACTAAAACAGGTTCTGTTGCTGCGTTTAATCCTGCATCAACAGCGAAGTTAGCGTTGATTGAAACTAGGTCACCTTCACCGTTTTGGTAGAATTTAACCATTAAAGCTGGATCATTTTCGTAGCTGAATTGTAATTTCTTAGGGTTTTCAGCGATATCATCGAAAGTAGCTGTTACTGGGTCTACACCATCTTTAACTTTTACTAATCCTTCAGAAGCTAATAATTTAATTACGCGTCCCCATTCAGATTTGTTGTTACTTACTAATACTTTAGCACCTTCTTTAAGGTCTTTAACGTTTTTAACTTTTTTAGAGTATAATCCGATTGGCTCTAAGTGAATTGCACCAGCGTCTTCAATTTTGTATCCATTTTCTTTAATAGCATTTTTTAAGAATGGTACGTGTTGGAAGTAGTTAATGTCGATTTCTTTATCATTTAACGTTTTGTTTGGTACATAGTAGTCTTGGTATGTAACGATGTCTAATTTGATTCCTTCTTTTTCAAGTTGTGGAGCAACGTGCTCTAATAATACAGCGTGAGGTACGTTAGTAGCTCCAACTTTTACAGTTACAGGTTTGCTAGGATCTAGTTTATCAACATCGATACCTTTTTTCTCAGTTTTTGATGCACTTGAGCATCCAATTAATACGATTCCAAGTATGAAACTTGTTACTAAAAATAATAATTTCTTCATTATATAATTTTCTCCTTTTGATTTTTTATTATTAATATTTAGGTTTTGTGAATTTTATGTAAAAAAAATCACCCTTACTCTCCTATGAGAATAAGGGCGAAAACTAATTTCACGGTACCACCTTACTTTTTCGTAAACTACGAACTTTACCACTACATCGTCTATGTATCTAGAATATATCCGAGATAGTGTGCGTTTATAACGTAACGCCTACGAAAAAAGCTTGTGTTTAAAACTCACTTTTTTTACCATTCAAACCATTTTCCTCTATCATCTGCATTGTGTGCTTTCACCTACTCACACTCTCTGTAAAAGTTCCTATAAAGTACTTATTTGAATATCGGTAATTTTTAACTTGACTATATATTATCATTAGCAAATAAAATTGTCAACACTTTTTTTTGAATTTTTTTAAAAAGTTTTTTGAAAATTCACTGATATTTACTTTACAGTTTCATAAATAACAATTTCTTCAAATAATTTCTAATTTAGTTTATTGCTTTTTAACCATTCATCTATTGCCTCTACTGTCTTATTTCGGAATTTAGGTGCTTCGTACATATGATCTGATCCTTCTATAACATTTAGAGTTGCATTTTTATATCTTTTTGCTGTTGCTCTAGCTATATTTGGATGCACCATTTTATCCTCACTTCCAGTTATTACTAATACAGGTTCAGTTACTATTTTAAAATCAATATATGCACCTTTTTGTTTATCTAAAAATGGTAATGCCATTTGGAAATAAGTAAAACCTGATTCCGGAACTAATTTAGAAAATTCTCTCTCCTTATCAGCTTCGTCTTGATTATTCATACAATAATCATAGAAGGCATGCTTATAAGGTGGCATAGATTTTTTCCAGAATCCCCAACGTAGGAAATGTTTATAGAAACAAATTACCATACTTGGATAAAAGGCGAAAATTCCAGCAGCAGGTGCAGTCCCCATTAAAATAAGCCCCTTAGTCTTTGTTCTCATAGCAACTTTTTGAGCAAGAAGTCCCCCTAAAGAGTGACCCAATACGATTGGATCTTCATCTAAAGTTTCTATAAAATCTACAATATCATCCGTAAACTCGTCTAAACTAACATCTGCTACCTTTTTTTCGACTTCTTCATAAGGTAAATCATGATATTTAAGAGTTGGAGTATATACGTTTAACCCTAATTTTTCTAATTCATTAACAAATTCTCCCCAAACACTTCCGTCACACCATGTGCCATGTATCAATACTATATTTGTCATAAAAATTCCTCCTACTTTTAATTTAGCAATCTTTTTTTCACACTAATTATATAACTTATGTTCATATTTATCAATTAATAATAAAAAGTAGAACAAAAAATTAATTTAACTCTTTGTTCTACTATTATTATCATGCCTTAAAAATTATCAAGGAATGATTAAACTTTGGAGGCTAATTTTAGAATTGTTCGATCATTTCACGAACAGTTTTTTCAATATTATCTGAATATGAGATTGCTGATATAATAGACACACCATCGACATCTGTTTTCATAATATCTTT
>CALIWM010000269.1:0-5013 GCA_938046645.1 uncultured Gemella sp.
GGTCTCCTTTTTCACCTTTTGCTCCTGGTGCTCCAGTTAATCCACGTTCCCCTTGGTCTCCTTTTTCACCTTTTGCTCCTGGTGCTCCAGTTAATCCGCGTTCTCCTCGATCTCCTTTTTCACCTTTTGCTCCATCTTTAATATCTATATTTTGAATAAGTTCATCTACACCTTCATTATAGATACTATTTCCATCTTTATCTAAGTAGAATGTTAAGTGATTAGTATCACCAACTTTATTTTGATCAACTCTAGGTTTTACTACTTCTGGTTTTTCTACTAAGTCTTTTGCTACACCAATTTGAACAATACGTGGTTGTGCTTCTCTTGAAATAGTATTACTAATTGGTAATCCTAGAACTGTTTCTTCTCCGAATTTATGTACTTTATAAGTTATTTGACGTTCACCATTAACACCGTCTCTAACTTTTTTTGTTTCACCTTCTGCCAATTTAGTTGTTGGTAGATAGATTGTTTGGAAGTCAATCGCTTCAGTAAAAGTTCTTCTTCCTGCAGCCCCTCCTGTTGGGTTTGCATCTAAGTATAATGGACGCTCTTTAAAGTAATAGTTTGAATTACTATAAGGGTCATTAATAGTAGCTTCACTTCCTCCACCTTGGTTAACGTTAAATGTCGTTGGTTGTAATCTAAATGATAGATCTCCATTTATATTACTGAAAGGTAAGAAGAATTTTATTAATTGATTTTGTCTAGTATCTACTGAACTTGCTAAAGTATATCCAGAATGAGACATAAAGTTTTGCCCCTTAACAATACTAGGATTTCCATTAGTCCCTGATACACTTCTTAATTGTGGTGCAGCAAAACCATTACCTGTGTGAAGGATAAAATTATTTCTTACAAATTCTCCACTTCCAGGGCTTTGGTAATTAATAGACACATCAATACCGTTTCCTCTACGAGTTGTTGTTACATCATAATAAATTGGATGAGCTCCACGTGCAGTTCCTTCACCTCTAAATGTATGAGTACCATTACTTATATCTGTTGGTTCAACTGCATCTTCAAGTCTTAAACGTTCAACCTTATTATGATTAGTTGTTGCTCCTGCTGATGCATTTACTGTATTAGTAGGTGTTGCCGCTGGATGACTTGTTGGTTGGTCGGAGCAGGACGACTTGGTCCTCGTCTTCCAGCTGCTCTGAATCCACTGTATCCTTCTGTACTAGAAACAGCTCTATCAGTGCTAGTTTCTCTAGTTTCAGCTTTTGGTGCTGTAGCTACTGTTTCTTTAGGTGTAGCTTGAGCTTCTACAGCCTTAGGTGCTACAGTTTCAACTGCTTTATTTTCTGTACCAGTAGCTGCTACATTAGTGTGTTTATCTTTTTCTACAACCGTTGTTATAGCCTTTTCCCACGAATTAGCCGTGGCACTACTTCCACTCTCTGTTGCAACAGCTTGTGTTGCTGTTTGAGACGAACCAGTTTCAGCTGCTTGAGCATCAGCTCCTCCTAAAAAGAAAAGCCCTGATAATATCGCAACACTTGCGGCTCCTACGTTATACTTACGAATACCGTAACGATTAAACTTCTCGGTAGTATTTTCATCTATCTTCCAATTAGTTTTTGATTTATTCTTCATTGTTAAACTCCTTTTCCCTGCAATAAATGTATTTTTAGGTCCATTTATTAAAAACCTGTTATGATTTGTCACAAAATGTTCACCTAAAAACCGGCAGCATTTATGTTAATAATATACAATTATTGTCTAAAATATACACCCGTATCTGCTATATGTCAATACTTTTTTTAAACGTTTTTATATACGTTACAAAACATATTAATATATATATTTTAAGAAAACGTTGTAAAAAATGCGTAACATCAATCTTTAACTCCTTGTTTAATCAGTTTTAAAAATATTAAGTTTTTATTTTTTTCTTTTATTTTTTAGATGTTAAAAATTACTTACCCTGATATAAATCAGGCAAAAAATCATGTTTTTATGTAAGATTTTATCACACGAGAAATACTTGTTTTCATAAATATTTATGTAAATAAACCTCTTATGCTGTATTAGTCAAAATAATTCAAGTGTTATATTTATTCCACTATTCTATTAATTAATTTTATAGCTGATATTATTTTATTTTGTTACTATTTATTAGTACATTTTCCAATATTGCAATCCATCAAGTATTAATAATCAATCTCAATATATGTATTAATTATTTTCATTTAAAGTTTTAAAAATTCTTGTATTATCACAAATAATAATTCTAACTTTTGTTGAAAGATAATATAAATCTTTTTACTGTTTGTAACAAATCCCTTTATTTTATCTTGTAAATTTCATAGAAAAAAAACAACATCACTTAACTATTTTCATTAATATTTTAGAAATTTAAGATTACTTCATTATTTTCTATTTATTTTTAAGAAAAACTATGTTTATAATTGACAAAATAGGCTATTCAACTTATGATATTTAATAAGAGTTATACTTTATCTCGTATTTATTGTATTAATTTTTATTAAATACATTTACTATATTAAGCGAAAGGCATATTTTTTATGAAGAAATATATTATTACTATTGCTACTGTTACTTTAGTAGTATTAATTTTAGCATTAGGTGGTTATTATTATCTAACTAAAGATGATAAATCAACAACACCTAGTCAAACTACTCAAAAAGATAATACAAAATCTTCTACTACTAAAGAAAATAATAAGACAAATAAAAACAGCGAAGATACTCCGTCAACTAACGGAAAAACTCCAGAAACTGTTACTCAACCTACTGTTATCAACGGCATTGTGCTAGCTAACAAAAAACATCCACTGCCAGCTAACTATAATCCTGGAGAAAATCCTACAGCACGACAAAAAGTCAATAAATTAATTAGTGACGCTCAAGCATTAGGATTAAACGTCTCTAATCAAGTTTCTGGTTTTAGAGCTTACGATACACAGGCTGGACTTTACAACAACTATGTTGCTTCACATGGTAAACAAGAAGCTGATAGGTTCTCAGCACGACCTGGGTATAGCGAACACCAAACTGGGTTAGTTTTTGACCTTATTGATAATCAAGGACAACTTTTAGGAGCTGAAGGAACTAGCGAAAGCAGTAAGAAAGCAGCAGAATGGTTAGACAAAAACGCTCATAAATACGGTTTTATCGTTAGATATAAACCTCAGTTCGTTGAAAAAACTGGTTACATGGAAGAAAGTTGGCACATTCGCTATGTAGGTGAAGACGTAGCCAAAACAATTTACGAAAAAAATATTTCACTAGAAGAGTACCTTAACGCTCCTGGTGGAGACTATGCAAATTAAAATATTATAAGTAAAAGGAGAAATTAATGAATAGAAATAATCAAGGTCCAAATAACCAGAATTATAATAATCAAAACTACAATAATCAAAATTTTGACAATACACAATATAACAACCAAGGATATGATCAGCAATATCAAAATACTCAATACCAAAATTTTGATCAGCAACAAAACTACAATAATCAACAACAAAATTTCAATAATCAGCCAAACTACAACGTTCCTCCAATGTACATGGAAGAACCTAAAGAAAAGAAAAAAAGCATCCTTCCAGTTGTCTTAACAGCAATCGTTACATTCGTTGTTCTAGTAGTAGCCTTATACTTTGGATATAACAAATTCCTTAAAAAAGAAAATGTTGTTGACTTAGCTACTTACGAAGTTAATTTTGTTACATACGGTGCAGAGGGTGAAGGAAAACCTGAAGTTGATATTAAAAAAGTTCCAGAAGTTGCAAATTCTAGCGCAGAAATTTCTAATTTATTATCAAATCCAGACATTTCATACAGTAAACAAAGTAATTTAAAAAATGGTGACAAAGTAGAAGTAACTATTTCATTAAATAAAAATACAGTAAACAAATTAAAACTTAAAACAACAGGAGAATTTAAACGTACATTCACTGTTAATGGTTTAAACGAAAAAGCTAAAGAAAAAGAAACTATTATAGTTAAAGAAAGTTCTTCTAAACCTTCAGCTTCTAGCTCTTCAAGTTCTGGAAGTCGTCGTAGTGATGAACGTACAGTTTATGTTAGACCATCAGCTGGGGTTAACTTAAGAAGTTCTTCTAACGACTCAAGTAGTATCATTACTGCTATTCCAACTGGACGTTCTGTTTATCAACACTATATCGAAGTAAATTCAGAAGGTGAAGCATGGGCTTACGTTTCATATGGAGGAAGTAACGGTTGGATTAAAGCCGACCTAATCGGATAATAAATTTAAAACAAAAAAGTTGATTCACAATTTTGTGAATCAACTTTTTTTAATTATCTCTAACTTTGATCTTAACCATAAGCATACTTACTAGAGTTATTCCTATCACTATTAAAAATATTGCTTTACTTTGTGAGAAACCAAATAAACCATTTTTCACATGTTTAGCAATCCATACATATACATAATCTCCGTAATAGATTCCTAGCGCGAAGAACGCTTGGTATATCCCCATACTTACATTACGGTATTCTCTATCAAAATATTGCATAGCAAGGGAGATTAGCGCATTATATGCACCTCCATACCCTAATCCGTTAAGAATATAACTGAAATAAATAACATATGGATTATTAACATACAGCGCTATTATGTAGAATGCTAATGAACATCCCAATAAGAATAATAAAGTTTTTTGAATACCCCATTTTCTAGTGAAATACACTCCCACAAGAACCCCTGCAATAAGCTGAGGAACAGCAAAGACTGCATCCATATACGCAAGCATAAGTGGCGTCATGTTTAGCTCTGTTTTACCATAAGCTATCATATTAGCACCACTTGTTGAGAATTTAATAAATGAAAGTAACAATGCTAATAAACAAATATAAATAAAACTCTTATGCTTAATTACTACTTTTACTTTATCAAATGAAAAGTCACTATCGATTGGTCGATAATCTTTCATCATAAACGATAATATAAACGTTATTACTGCAATAACACCTGCTACTATCCACATATAATCAAAGTGTTTATATGTATTGATAGTG
>CALIWM010000270.1:0-33638 GCA_938046645.1 uncultured Gemella sp.
AAAAATCCACTAGTGAAGCGATAGGAGTTTGGGATGAAGCTCTGCCTTAATAAACTTAATTATCAAGACTATCTCAGTGTATTACAAACAATCCGTTTTGTCAAGTTTCTAAATAAAAAACGACCCTCAATGGAGAGTCGTTTGCGGAGATTTATGAAAAAAACCAGCTCGTCACCCCTACGATAGGATAAAGGCAATCGCCGAGTTTCTAAAATGAGTCGGATAAGTCGCTATCGGTAGGTGGGTGACGACTTACCCTATGTACCTTGTAGGACTCGAACCTACGACCCTCGGATTAAAAGTCCGACGCTCTCCCAACTGAGCTAAAGGTACTCATTCCATTTCTCTATACATCTTCAAACGATGCTATGGAGAATTTTTGCTTCCATGCTAAACAGAATGGTGCTCAAACTATGGCAACAAAGCTTTAAAAACAAAAGGGTTTTGCTTCCATATCGAACAAAAGAGGTCTAAAACCACAGACGATAGCAAAATAAAATTACGAGGGTTTTGCAACCATGTTAAACAGGATGATTCTTAAACTTTGTCATCTTTCTTCGATGTTTGGCTACTGTTTTGCAACCATGTTAAACAGGATGATTCTTAAACTTCATAAGAGCTTAATTCTTCGGGAAAATCGTTTTGCAACCATGTTAAACAGGATGATTCTTAAACCTCGTGCCTAACAACCCCTTCTGTTTTCAATGGTCAATCGCCCTACCTTCTTACCGTAGTTTCCAGCTAGGCAATTGATTTTTTAGTTTTACCAAGGCTTCGCAAATCAAGCCTTGTCTTTTGACAATCTTATATTATCACTAAGACTTTGGTTTGTCAATAGTTTTTGTTTTAGATTTATTATTTGTTCATGTTTTTAGTTATTTTTTGGGAGGTCTTTCCAAAATAGCTCAATTTGATATCCAATAGTTGTAAAAACTCATACGGTGCATTGAACATGATTTCAAAGCCGCGTTGTTTACGGGTTTCGAACCAGCTCATCGTCTCTGGGTCAAAATCTTTCCTTTTTTGAAGTGACTTAAAGTCTTCCTTCAAAACTACAAATTCATCACCGAGATTGATTATCTCATTGATGATAAACCCAAATCTATTTTTCCGATACCCCTTGATTTTGTGCCATAGATATCGCTTTTTATTCAGGAGTCTAGTATAGTTTTTAGTCTTATTCCAGCGTAAGACTCCTTCTTTTATCACTCCATTAGGTTCGTAGTTATCTGGGTTATTAAGTCGTCTTGAATTCTCAATCAGAGCATCTAATTCTGATAATCGCTTTGAATATCCAAGGTCATTTGATAAATCAAATCGCAACTCAATATTATTATCTTGATTTTTAGCCACAACTTCCAATTTATCAACATCTAACGAAAGCAACACTTTCCCCTTAGAGGTCAGTTTTTCTTTCATCCCGTAAGGTGCACCGTCAAAGACCATCAATACCGAGTATTTCCACTTGTTACTCTTCGTCAATACTCGTTTAATGGCATAGAGAGCTAATTTTTGCATTTCCAAAGCGTAAGATAATTTGATTTCATCTCCTTTTCGGAATTTCCAAGGAATCACCACTTTATTCTTCCTTGAGCCAAACGCTACGCCATCCAAAGAGATGTTTTGATTACATTTACGATACCACATTGTCGTGAAATCAATTGTTCGTGGCACTTTAACAAAATTATCACTCTCTGATTGTCCTCTTCGTTTTAAGTAGGCTTGTTTAGTAGCTTGAGCCATGCTCTCGAATGTAGACCAATTTATTACGCCCTCACTACTATATCTCACATACATATTGGTAGCTTGTCCAAGGTTTTTATAATCGACAAACTTACCACTGCCTAAACCAAAAGAATTATTCAAGGCAATCCATGCTTCTTTAAGTTCCCCAGATTTTTCCTTGTATTGTTCTTTCAAACTGTTCTTGATTTCTTTATCTTTGGTCTCTTTTATTTTTTCCTGAAGTTCATTCAGCTCTTTAGTTTTTAGTGCCAAGACTTTATAATCGTCTGATTGTCTTCTTCTATGTTCTTGACGATTGAAATAGTTCACTAATTCTCGCTTTAATTTATATCCATATTTAAAGCGCTTTTCTAAATATTCATCAAATCCTTTGCTATTAATCGGCACTTCTAGTGTATAGGTCATAAATATCTCCTTTTACGTTTTTAATGTATAATAATTTTATTATACATTATGTATTTTGTCAACTATTAAGTAACAAAAAAAAGACCGACATTAAAAATATCGTCCTTTTCTTTTTTATTTTCAGTGCTCGAAGAATGAGGTCAGCCTCTTCATAAAATGCCCCTTATTTTGCGTTTTAAGAACTTCTCTTCCGTGGTGCGATAATTTATACCCCATGCCCTCTTTAGGCGTACTGTTGGCTAAATCAAGCACCTTAGCAGACGAATTAATGTTATTTGGAAAACTTTGAATGCTCCCATCGTTATCAACATCAATTCTTGTGTCACTCACTTTCACTGTGAAAAACATTTTAGGTTTGGTGTTAGCAATGATATTCTTTGCAATAGACACAAAATCAGGAACAGCGTTATCTTTTACAACTCGATAATCACCATGTAGAGACTTCAAGTTATCATAATGTCCATTCATCGTATTTTGAATCTTACTAATATAATCAAGATATTGTTGAGAAGTAACTTCTGGATTTTCAATAAACCTACTCTCTCCCATCAAGTACAATCCATTCTTAATCTGAACAGAAATCTCATGAGCCTCATCATTAGAGTCAAAAGTCGCGACTACATTTTCATAGTTGCGCTCCATTTCCTTAGCATAACTTACCAGTTCATCAATAAGTTGTTTTTGTAGTTGCAAATCCATTTTTCATCCTCTTCATTCTACTTTCAGCAAATCAGGATTATCTTTGTAGTAATTGTAAAAGGCGTTAAGCACGCGCTCCTTGGTTTGTTCTAACTTCTTTTCTTCTAGGAAGTAATAGCTAAGTAGCTTCGTAAAGAAATCCTCATTCTTCAGCCACATATAGGTAGCACAGCCTTTAATAAATGCTTCCTCGTTAAATTTTCCGTTACGATAACATTTGTTTTTGTTGCTTACAATAGCAACTCGGTCAATCTTGTCGCGAAAACCATCTAACTTCTTGAAATCAGACACTGACTTTCCGTGTTCAATGATTCCATTAATTTCCTCTGACTTCTTCTTCAAATCATCTATGATATGAGTATAGTATTGTCCATTAGTTTCTTCCAAAAACTTTCGAAAATTGGTACGTCTATCTCCAAAAAACCATAATAATACCTGATGGTTGTGATATATCTCTTGAACGTTTCTTGATAACGCAAGAGAAAACTCCTCAAAACCATTATATTCATTCAATTGCATCTTCGCAACTGCGTGATATGACTTGTGGTACTTATCAAGATGTTCTTTTGCTTCTGAACCATCAACGAAGCCTCCCATGAATTTTTCTATTTTACTCATCATCATTTTAGCATGATTAATGATTTTTTCTTCAATCAATCGACGTAATACATTATCCATCTTTATCACCTTTTCCTTTTCTATTGATAAGACAAATATTTCTTCACGCGCCGTTTCAGTTCGGGCAACTTTTCGATGTAATCCGAATACTCAGAGAATAACTGATGAACGTCTCCATGAAGATGCTTCATCTCTTTCTCCATCGCTCTTCGGATAATCTCAGCATTATCCTCAACGTATTCGTAAGCACGCGCAAAATCTACATGCCATTGGAATTCCTTTCTATCTGTAGTATAGATGCGTTCAGTTACTTCATTACATGGCGTATCATCCTCCAAGTTAAACCACAAACCACTTTTAACAATATTCAAGCCAATATCATCAAATATTAACAAATTTTTATTGAATGGTATGTCTTCAAATCTTAGCTTTGCTTTGTCTGACATAACTTTTTACCTCCTTTTAATTAAAAATCACTGTAAGCAATCGTACCGTTGCTCAACTCAGTATATGTATATCTAGCATATTTTTGCCAATATGCATCATAATCAAAACAAATCTTCACAACTTCGTTTTCAATTCCTTGTAAAACCACTTCATCTACATAGTTGTCATCGAAGCTGTCTCTATCTGAATAAAAGACAAAATCATCTGCACATTTCACGATAGTCTGACAATCATAATCTCTCAAAAATTCACGAATGTCATCTTTATCGTAATTATCTAGGTCTAGTCCATCCAAAACATCCAGAACTTCTTCGATAGTTGATAAAGAGTGACGCTTAATACATTCCATGATATTATCTGCATGAAGATACGTATCGTTTTCTGCAATAGAAATTTCACTATAGTTTGTAATCGCATCTTCTTCCTCAAGTGCCCATAACTCTCCATAAGTCCACGTAGAACCTTTGTAGGTGAAACTAATATCACGGTCTGACATTGATTCTCTCTCGTTATTTTCTAGGAAACGTTCAATAACATACGCTTCTGAAGCGAGAGCTTCTATTTTATCCTTGAGGTTGTCTTTGAAGCTATATTTTCTTCCCAGAACCCATGTTCGAAGGTCTGCCAGCATACCTCGGATAACTCCGATATTTTCTAGTTGGTTAAATTCGTTGTCTTTAACTTCATCTGCCAACTTGACGTATTCCCCAATAGAACGATGGATTTGAGGGAGAGATACCCACCCTTCATTATCCTTGGCGAGTTCTTCACATCTCGCTTTTACTCTACTTTCATCAGAAAGAGCTGTAATCATATTTCTTGTAACTTCAATTGCGTGTTCGATTTTTGTAGTCATATTGTGACTCCTTTGTTATTTTTTATTCTATATCTATTATTTTATCATGATTCTCGTGTTAAAAAACAGCCTGCCACTAAAGCAAACTGTTTCTTTTTCTCACAAAAATCTCAAGTGCTCATTAATATCTCTAACTACCATTAGGCGGTTCAATAAGCTAACAAAGCCTTTTTTAGGTGTGCGCTGATATTTTTTATTGACAGTAGATACCAAAATAATCACTCTTCGTTTGTGACCTTTTTGTACAATCTGCCGAATAGATGAACCTATTCCCTTTTCATCAATGAGTATTAAACTCATAGGCAAAACAGGGTCATCTGCCCTCGCAAGGTTTCCCAGACCTTTTTGTTCGAAAGCATTGTACGTTCCTAACCACCCAGAATACTTATCGGATTGAGACAAGCCTACCAAAGACAGAATGATGTCTAAGTTCGCTGTATCTGTTTCATTCACATAGATAACAGGCAATCGTCCACGCCCTGTATCATAAAACTGGAACTCCCCCTTATTGATGGCATCATCAACCTCTAAGATAGTATTGGCTAAGTCTAGTTTCTTTGACCAGCTAATCTTTGACATTCCTTCCCCTCCATTCTCTTAATAATTTCCGAGACTGTGTTTGTACACTTTAGAGAAGATATTACGAGCATTTCGCAACTCTCCGTCTTCCATCTTGCTCAATTCATCTGCAAAACCATATGTCTTTGCATCCAAATTATCTACATGGTGCACGATTACTGCTTCAATGATAGCAGGCTCAACTGGGCTTCCCCACTCTTTTGTTCCATGATGAGCCAGAATAATATGCTGGAGCATTTTGATTTCTTCGCTCTCGGCTTCTTCTGGCGTTACATAACGCAATGGCAATTCCGCTCCGAGGAAGATGTGCCCGAACAATGTTCCGTCAACAGTAAACTCGCCAGCGATTCCATGAGAGTATTCATATTCCTTAGTTTTCATGATGTCGTGGTAGATAATAGCAGAGATTAATAACTCTTTATTAGCTACTGGATACATTTTCTGTACAAAAAGAGCTAGATTGAGCATTTCCTGAACATGACGTAGAAGACCTCCACGTTTGTAATGATGAACATGCTTGGCGGCTGAAATAGTCTTCAAATCCGCTTCATATTCAGTCAAAACGCCCATAGTTGCTTTCTTCAGTAAAGCATTTTGGAAGCCCTCTACTGTCTCTTTGATGTTATTATAAATAGAATCTGCATCAATTGGCTCAGTAGGAACTAACTCATTCATATCAACATCCTCTTTTGGAAGAGAAAGTTTTCGAACAGTCACTTTATAAGTGCCACCATAATTATCTGCCTCACCTTCGATGAAAAGAACTTCATTATTGGCAAGCGCTTCTTTAATCTCTGCTGTCACATCCCAAACCTTACAATTTGGAATACTGGCTGTTTTGTCAGATAAAGTCAACTCTGCATATTCCTTATCCGTCTTTGTCTTCTTGAATGTCACAGAGCTAACCAAGCAATGCTGTGATACTGTTTCTGGTTTTGTACTTAATGTCATTTGGCTTCTCCTTGTTTTGTTTGTCTTTCCCATCTGTTTTCTATTTCGTTAAATATAATTGTCACATCATTTTCTCTTGTTATGAGGTTGTCACAAGAAGAATGAAGCTCAATAACAATGAATTTTTTTCGTAAAAATCTGTTTATTTCAAATTGTGAATTCAATGGTGAATGATTAACGTCAAAGTTTTCTATAAATACAACTGAACCGTTTGGAATTTTTTCAATTTTTCTCAACTCTTTAGGCTCTCTTACAATTACCGCCCAATCAAGGTAATAGTATTGCCTTCCCAATTTATTAGCAAGTTCTTTACCAAATCTATTACATGTAGGTTCAAAGAGGATGCCATCAATATGACCTACGACAGATAGGCTATATCTTATTACCCTCTTAGCTACAATGTAAGAAACAACTTCATTTAATTTCTCTGTTAGTTGTTCTTTCAATATTTCATCTTTCATTTTTATAAACCCTTTCTTTACTGTTAATACCACTGTCTAAAACTAGCCGATGACATGTCAAAGTTGTTCCCATATTCTTGATAAAAGTAACTCTCTTTGACTCCAAATAACTGACAGATTCTCAGCATTGTAGACCGTTCAGGTTTCTGGCTATACCTTTCAAACTCAACGACATCCTTTTCTTCTACTTGAATTTTATCTGCTAGTTCCTTTCTTGTCATGCCATAGATTAATCTGACTTGTTTTAATCTTTTTCCGTCAAACACTATATTACCATTTTCTTATCTTTTTACACTTCTAATCAAAAATTAGAGCCGTGCATCCCAACCAGCCTTCTCCAAAATCTTAGTGATTTCGGGATAAGAATTTTCACCTTTGTTTATGATTTCCATACAACGAACTTCAATAACATCTGATTCTATGTCTTTGATGAACCGCTCTCCTTCTTTGGAACAAGCTATATCATGAGCTACACTAGGGTTTTCATCACCCACAAAGGCATACTTCTCTTCTAGCGAACTCCACTTACAGAAGACACCTTCTAACTTAGCCAAATATTCACTAGGCGATAACACCTTGTCACAAGGGATAATAGCTCCATCCTCGGAAATAATCCCTATTTGAGGTGAGCCTAGCTCATAATCAATCCCCAACTCATCTAACAAGTTTATTAATTGTTTTCTTGACATCAACTCGCTCATTCCTAACTCTTCATCGTCATCAGCAATTCACGCGCCTTTTCAATATCACCTTCTGTATGGTTTCTACCAGCAGTATTGATGGTGATGTAATACTCAATCAATTCCTCCATCGTTGAAATGTTACTTTCAATAACAGAGATGCGAGCATTAGTGATAGAATACACATCTGCTTTTGGCAAGTCTTTTAAATAATACTCTTTGTCATTTACATGGATAGGAAATTCTCCTGAAAGAAACGATTTGATTGCATCTAAACGTTGTTTCCCATCATAAAGCACGTAATCGACTTCTGGACTTTCAAAATTTTTGTTAATAAAGAACGAACCAATAGGCAATCCTCTAATAAGGGATTTGATTAGTTCTTCTTTTTGTTTCTGCGTCCAAACAAGGTCTCTTTGGAAATCCACATCTAATGTTGGATTATTGTACTTCCCACCATAATTTTTAAAAAGCTCCAATTTACGACTAGCATTCCATAACAAGCTATCTAACGAGGTCTGATAGTTATTTGTCCACACTGACTCAGAAAACAAGCTAGGTTTCTCATCAAGTTCGTCTTTTGAAATAATCTTGTGCTCTTCGTAAAATGCCTCTCGCTCCTTTTCAATTTGTCGGTATCTGCTGATTTTTTCAGCATTCACACTCTCTTCAATATCCCAATGCAACAAGACATTTGTTGGCATCTTATCACGCACAAATGAGATTGTATCAGTTTTAATTTTATCTCTGATTTCTTCTGGAGTCTCAACCAATAAGATAGTTGTAACTTTGTCTTTCTTAGGAACTTCTAATTGACTTAGGATATTCTTTCTAGCTACTGTAGACTTATCTAACGTCACCTTGATAGTTTCCAATCCATCTGTGAATTCAAATGGGTCATAGTATGAATAGTACATTTATTTCTCCTCTTTATTTTTCTATAGTTTTAATGATTTTATCAATGTAGAGCAATGCTTCGCTAATAGTAGAGAAAGAAACAGCATTCTCTAAAGAATAATCATTATCCCGACCATTCGGATAAATATAAGTTGTAAATGTAAAGCCCTCTCCCCCATTCTCTTTTTGGTTGACTAAAGACACTGTTAGAACTGCATCTCCAATGAGAAGTTCATACACTTCTTCATTACCCAACGAATCCCACCAATTTAGAAGGATATTTCTGAAGTTCTTACTTTGTTCCGTACTTAGTAACTCACTGGCTTGTATAAAATCTACGATTGTTGCGTTCGCCTTCCGTATTAATCTTCCACCTTTCAACTCAGCCGTTACTAACTTAGATTCCTCTCCTTGTGATTTCAATGCACAAATAGACCATTCCCAGTTTAAAAGCTCTTTAAAACAAGCTTGTTTTTCCGCCAACTCTATGGTTATAGGAGCATTTTCATCAAAGACTACTTCCATTAATTCTAAATTAGAACTTTTTTGGGTGTTTTGTTTATCCCAATCCCAATCCCAATCCATCTTATAAATTTCTTGTTCTTTATCCATTTTTTTAGTTTTCCTATCTACGTTTCATGTATAATAATTTTATTATATAATTACAAAATTGTCAAGCGTTTTTATTGAGTAAATAAAAAAGAGCTATGTAGCTCTCTTTCTTCTAAAACACAATGGATGAGTAAGCAACTTCCTCTAGCTGAAGTTCAAAATACCACTTCTTGACTAGTCTATATAATTCTTTTCTCTGTTTACGGCTCAGACCCAATTTTCCCCAAAAAACATTGTTTTTGAAACTACTAACAAAACAAGTCTTTCTTGATACTTCTCTAAATTCAATAATTTCTCTTCTTCTTACATGTTGATAAAACGGTTCGTTACAGTGATGGACGCTCTTAAAATATTCGTTATAAAAGTCTGACTCCACGATTGATTGGTAGATACATTTACTATCTTCAAGACCAAGCGATTTCTCATTAAAAATTTCTATAATAAAATTTCTAATTTTTGTATCAGTTTCTACCTGACTAGCAATCCACGCCTCTATTGGCTCTCCCTCAATAATCAGTCGAACATCGAATATAGGACGATAACTTTTATGATGAGATTCAATCACATCTCGAATGTTACATTCAATCTCTATGCTTACTGGTTCAGAGATGATATAGACAGGAACTCTCAATTTTATTTTTTCTACTGTTCCATATTTCTCATTCGCACGCACCAAATCACGCGCTATACTCCTTTCAATCCTTTCTTGTTTTTCCTCCTCTCTTAGCCGTTCTTTAGCTATTCTCACTAATTTTTCCTCTTCAGTTTCACGTCCACTATAATGATGGAATATCGGTATAAAAACCATCTCCCCCTACTCCTTTTAACATATATTTGTGCTACACTTTCTCTTTTATCGTTATATCTGGTCTTTCCTTATCTTCTACAACCCCCAATAATCTACTTCACGCGCAATGGCATCTTTTAATATCGCTTCCTTCTGTTTGCTCAAAACATCATTCAAGCCAGCAGGAGTTAATATTTTGTAATAACCATTCCCATTATTAGCTGTTCTATCTTCTTCAAAAACAAGATAAGCCTCTTTCCCATAGTCTTTTGTTTCTAGCGTAGAAAAATCAATAAAACCTTTCAATATACTATCTTGTAACACCTCATAACCTTCAGGATATCTTCGTCGCGACCAATCTATAATTTTATCAGCAATCTGTCGATTATCATATCCACCATAAAATAAATATGAATCAAAAATTCCATAACCAACCTCTTGACCATAACTGTATGTATCAAGAGCGATGCCATGTAGTCGTTTTAACTCTGTTTCAATATTTACCGTCTTTTGAATCAATTCTCTGGTTACTTTCCCTTTACCATAAGAATAATATATGCTTTCTTCTATTTCCGTATCCAAATTAGGAATATCCATTTATTAATCCATCCTTTATTTATCATATTTTTATATAATAATTTTATTACTTTGCGATTAGAATGTCAATAGTTATGAGGAGTTCGTCGAAATTTGTTGTGCTTATAAATTAAAAAAAGAGAGTAATGCTCTCTTTGATTTTACATTATTAATCAGATTCTTCGTTTTATATTAACCCAAAATTAAAGAATTGCTAGCTTTTAAATAAAGGTCTGGAGCAACAAACTTATCGACTTTTAGTTGTCTACCCCCTTTATTTAATACAATTACATCACCTTCTATTGATGTCATAACTGTCTTGATTTCTTTCTCAAACACGTTGCTAGATACTTCATCTTTTAGATAAAATGTAACAGTTGTCTCTCGTTTACCTTCAGTGTTTGTACGTCGCACAACCTCTGTGTTGTAATGCTTTATGATTTCCGCTTCTGTTAGATTATTTACTGTATTCATCGTATTTAACTTTGAAAACAGAATTAAACATCCAAAAATCACAAGAAACAACCCAAATATTTTCTTCCAATCTTTACCAAATACTCTATAAGTTACTTTAGTTGAAGGGGACTGGATACTTTTCCTTAAAAGAACAATAGACGCTACTATCATTCCTACACCCAAAAATATCCAAACACTCCCAAAGAACCACAGCTCTTTATTCAAAAAGAAGTCCCTTGCTGATACATAGTTAGTCATTGATTTTCATTCTCCATTTCCATTAACTTTTTTGTTTTCTCAATAGATTGACGCAACATCTCGTCATCACTCATAAAAGCATTCGGATATACATCTACAAGATTACTTTCTGCTCTCCATAAGGTTAAGTAAGGTTTGAACCGCTTGGCACTCATGAATAAAAACTTGAATGACTGCCAAGTAGTGATATCACGATAGGTTAAAGCTCCTAATTCAATACAAGTTGCCGTCTCATATTTTAATCTATCATCTTTAAATTCCTTGAAAATGAAGTCATGCTTTAACTTTAATAGCTTTCTCCACAGGGGATACGACAACACTGATAGCCCCAGCAAAAAAGCAGATATGCCGACAGCAACAACAACTAAGACAACAACACAAACTAAGTAGAAAAAGGTATTAAATATCATGATATTACCTCGTTTTAAGAATTGCTAAGGTCTTTAATAATTGCTCTGACTCTCTCAATATCAGCCAAAGAATCATTATATTCTTGCTTCAATCTATTTTCTCTCTCTTCTAATCGTTCCAAGAAGAGTTTCATTGCATCCTCTGTTCGGTCTTTTTCATCAAAGAAAACTACATAAACCCAATCTCCATATAGTCCATCATTTTTTAACTGCCCCATCTCTGACTTCAAATAAATCCCTTGTCGCGAACCACCACGCACAGAAAGTTCATCTTCTGTAATTTGCTCTTCAGGGTAAAATGAAGATTTCACTCTATCTTCATACATTTGAAAAATCTGCAACTTTTTACTCATAGCTTCTCCTCTTTTATTGTATAGATTTCTTTTTTATTTAACTCATTCTTATACTTATTCTAAATCAGCAATTCTCTGATTTTCAATAACAAATTGTAGACTTCCTCAACCGTTAAACGTTCGTCAAAAACTAGCTTTAAGTGTGTTTGCTCTGTTTTAAGAAGAATTGCCAGACCCAATTTAGAACTTTCAAGTTTGATAGTTTTAATATCTGGAGTCAAAGGAAAAATCCCTTTATTATCAAAACGACTTCCCTCTTTCTCAAACAACATAAGTATTTTTTCTAAAAAACAATCTGATTTTTTGCTTAACAACACTAAAGTTTGAAAAGTATCCGCAACTCTATAATAATAGACCTCTTTACTAACTTTGATGTTTTCCCTGTAATATTTCTCAGCGTATGCTTTGCTCTCTCTGCTTTGTTGACAGTTTTCCCATAAACCTACATAGACTTTCAATATACTTGAGAAATCTCTATGCAGGGCTTCTACTTCTTTTTCAAATTTCTCAACCAAAAATACTTGAATTTCTTTGCCCATAGAGAGAAGCAATGTTTCTATTTTCTTTGAAAAATCATAATCTGACTCTATCTGTTTTGATATATAGCTATCTATCACTTTAATCTCCCAATAGTGCCTTTTCTTGTTTATAGCTTTCAATTACACTAGCGATTGTAAGCAAAGAAGTCTTATCCATTTCCTCAAAATCTTTGAAGGAACGAATTGTTTCCAACGCTTGATTTCTGACTTCCTCTTGCATCTCTTCAATACGCTTTAATTTATCTTCTTTATTAACCATAATCTAACCTTCCTTCCCTATGAGCGCCACTGTTTTCTGACCCCAATTCACATCAAGGTCAACATTCTCACTGTATGCATCTACTTCACGCGCATTCGGGATATAAATACCTTCCACAGAGATTGCCACAACTGATTCAGGGTCTACCTTTTCTAACTTTTCAATTAGTTCCTTTACTTTCATCGTTCTTTTCTATCCTGCCTTTCAATTTTATACTTCGCCAACATCTTTGAAATATTCGATAACTTCGCAGACTTATTCAAAGATACTACGTAATCATGAGTCAAAGTTCCTTCGCGCATAGCATACCTCAAACTTAGCTTTTGGAAATAAGTCAGCTCTTCTGAATCTAACAACTTTTCAATATCACCATTCGTGAGATGTGAATCATCTTCAAAAATTACTTTACGCAAGTAACGAAACCAAAGACTAGCATCATCGTGTGATAGTTTAGAAGCATTTATCATATACTCATGCCAATCCATTGTTTTTTACTTCCTAAAGAATTATTCTTCGCCTTCCAAGCCTCGAAGAGCCTCAGCTCCCCTCCTCAAAGCAACTGCTGTAACAGTCAAATCAGATAACAATTTAGCATTTGGGAACATGCTTTGTGTTTCATTGCTAATGGCATCCCAATACTTTTTGCTCATGTCTTCTAAAATTGAAGCATGTTGCATATTTAATTCCTTACTCATTATATATTTCTCCTTACCTTAACCACGCGCCTCAGCTTCTGCAATGATGTGCAAAAAGTGATTCATCTCATCTAAAGTGAGCTTGTTCTTTAGCTGATTTCCTGTTCCAAAACTTTTCTCAAATTTATTTTGAAGTTCATTGAACGAACGGTCTTTAGCCACCTTTTCTTCAACTTCTTCTTTACTTGTCCAAATTTCAAAAGCAGGAGAATACTCCGTTGCTTCTCGACCATCAGATAAGCAATATTTTCTTTTGTTAGTTGTTACAAATTTAGTTCCTACCTTTTCAACAATTTCTGTATGGATGTCACCCTCTAATTCACTAGTCCGACTTCTCGCATAGGTTCGTTCAATATAAACCTCTTGTCCGACCTGAAAATCTTTCTTTGTATAACGCAATTCTTTCTTCGACATTTGTTTTTTCCTTAACTCATTATTTTGTATGTAATAATTTTATTATATATTTGGTCGTTTGTCAAGGTTTTTAGTAAGAATGGTTTTGATTTTCAGTTTTATGTCGTTTGGGATGAATATGTGAAATAACAAAAAATCCCATATCTTTCGACAGGGATTTATAATTCGTTATTTACCAACCAAAGCTATTACTACGTAGTTGAACTCTTTTTTTATCTGGGTCAATGTCGATTCCTAGATTCTCATTCCAATCAGAAACCCATTCAATAACTTCTAGTTCTACTCCTTCTGTCTTCCAGTGTTTCTTCGGCTTGTTTTTGTCAAACGGATATTGTTCTTTCAATTCAGAAATAATCGCTACTTTTTCTTTATCGCTGTAATTCTTCACATTTATTTGCTGAAGTTTCATCACATTTGAAAAAATGAGCGCTTCACCTCGAACTAGATTTTCTGCTCCAGCATCTCCAATAGAAATTCTGCTCCCATTTTCATCTACAGTACCTAAACAGATACGAGTAGAAAGATTAGCTTTCAAATTTGGACTCACGATATCTCCCGATGGACGTTGAGTAGATAAGATTACGTGCACTCCTACTGCACGACCAATCATAAGAAGTTCTTCCAGATATTCCGCAATCGCGTTGTTTTCGATATAGTTTTCAGCATATTCATCAAAAATAATGAATTCTTCTTTCATTTGTGGGAAATCATACTTTTTCAAAAGATTACTTTCAGAACGTTCTTTTATCTTCTCCGCCTGAATTCGCCCAACATTGTAGTCTAAAACACTTTTTACAGGTTCATTAATAAACCAAGAAAGTTCTTTAAACAATTCAAACTTCTTCTTCATTCTTGCAACCTGAGTAGCTAAAAAGCAGACGGCATCACTCGTGTTGGAAATAATTCCATTAGGACAAAAAGCAAACTTGTCATAACCATAGTAATCATATTCTCTATTAGCAATAATAGTAACATCAATCTGGCTTGGTCTTGTTTGCTTCATAAGTGAAAGCATTAATAGTTGAATTAATTCCGTCTTACCAGCTCCTGAATATCCCGAAATTAAAATATGGGAAAGGTCAAAAAGGTTGATTCCAACATTTTCTCCAAACTCATTATATCCAATTGAAATTTCATTTGATGAACTTTCATCTTCAGGAAGAGTCATTAACTCTTCAATCGGTAGTGTTGCAGTAGGAACTTCTTTGTTCTTCTTTTTCGATTTAAACATAGCTGTCCCCTTTCGTTATATTGTATTTACGCCAGTAGTCCGCATATAGCAATCTATCCAACGCATATCTCTATTATACCATTACTCGTAGCTTGAAAACATCTATAATTTTTGGTGTTTTTGAGTATTAGTCCAATCCCTTGTCGCCCAAGGCTTTTGAGCCATTTTAGTTATTAAGTCAAAAAAATATTTCACGAAACTACAGCGTTTGTGGCACGCGCTCAAATTTATTCAGATAACAAAAAGCCCTTGTCAGTTTAATTTGATAAGGGCTTGTTTTCTATTTAATTGTTAGATGTGATTTCTTTGATACGTTCTTTCTCAGATGTCATCCATTTTTTAGTTGCTTCCCAATCACAAATGGTCGCTTTTAGAATGATATCTTCAAACTTATCAGGGCTTTTATCTATTGCATCAAACAGAGAGAATTCATGGCAAGTCTTGTTGATTTCCTGCGCTATCGCATAATAAATGTCTGCCAAATCTGTATCTGATATTTCCATTCTATGTTGGGCAATCTTATATTCTTTACAATCATAGACTTTGTAACGGGTTTTACCCCAAAAATCTAATACCTTACGGCATTTGTTGTCGTCAGGAACACTTCCTGTTAGCTCTTTGAAAGCATTTCGTATAGCCCATAGCATTTCATCTGCCACCTTGTCGTGGAATCTGCTTCGCTCGATGAAAGAACGTCTCATCAAGTTATAGTAGTCCTTTGATAAAATTTCGTCTACAGTTTCTTTAAATGCTTCATAAGTCATATCCTCAGCACGAGTTTGCTCCAGATAATCTTCAATGATACGCTCCAACTTGTCGTATTGAATTTCTGATGGAATTTTAGGAATAAGAGGGTCTTCAAGCCCAAATCGTATCCACACATCATGCAATTCTTGACCGTCACCAAGTTCCTGAATGGTAGTCACTTGCTGGATTTTGATGTATGGTTCTCTATTAAGTAAACTATCTATCATGTTTGCATCATTAGGGCTACAGATAAGTTCAAAATGTTGTTCTGTGTGAAATTCGCTCATTGGGAGTCTCCTTTTTTAGTAGTTGTTATTATTGGGTTTATACTTTTAATTATTTATCAATTCTTGCTATGCTATCTAATCCATTTATGCTGTGGATTGGCTTTTGAGTTATATTTCCTTAATTTAGAGACAATCTCGTTTCCAGACATATAATATGTATTCTCGATTAGATAAGCAAGGAATTTGACTGGCTTCTGCGTCTCTTCTACATTGTAGATATACCTATAAAATATCTCTGGATAAGCTGTATAGGAAACAACGTAAATACCTGACTCTCCTTCAAATGTCAAGCTCAACACAGGCACATCATTGACTCTCATATTAATTTCTTCAACATCTGTTAGATAGAATTCATAAGGAGCACTCGTAGCACGCGCATTCTTCAATCTCCGTCCTAGTGTAATTTTCCGTACTAGCCCGATAAGTCCTAATACAGAAACAGTAAATCCTACACCGAAGAAAATAAGCCCAAACCAAAATATCTCGTTTTGATAGAAAGCCCCACTTATACTGGAAAATAATTGACTCGCGAATACTTGGCTCGCACCAGCTACCATAAATGGAATACCAAAAAACACTGAGAAAACATTTATAATTTTGGGATTGTTGTCATCAACAAGTTTCAATTTAAAATCCATAGCATTATCCTCAATCTATTTTGACAAGTTCAGGATTCTCTTTAAAACGTGTATAGAAGCCCTCACAAACTCTTTCTTTTAGGTCAGGAAAATGTATTGCAAAGTAGAAATCATAGGATATGAATAGCTCTTCATTTCTTTCATACATCTCGTATGCACAACGTCTCAAAAAATCTTCATCATTTTTGCTCATACGTTTGTTCTGGGTGAGTTGTCTGCGAGTAATTACGTCCTCAAACCCATCCAACTTTTTGAAGTCTTGCAACTTCTTCCCATTTTTAAAGATTTCTTGAACTTCTTTTGCTTTACAGAAGCATGTATCATACAAAGACATATAATCAGATGGTTTCGACTCTTTCATTTTAGAAACAAGCTCTTCATCCAAGTTGTCAAAAGAGAATAGCTCTTGATAGTTTTCATGAAGTTCATCATTTGTTTTCTTTATGAATTCCTTATACTGAATAGTAACAGACACTTCTGGGTCTTCAAACATCTTTAAACTGTCCTTTAATTCTTTCAGGCATCTGACAATCCGTCCAGTACATTCTATCACTCCCAAAGTAGTTCCATAGTCAGGCACAACCTTATCTATCATATGCCATTCTCTATAATCTAAGCTTGCTGATGGAATGATTTCTTTTCGAGCCGAATTGATGAAAATATTACTCATGATTCTATTTCCTCTTTTCTTATTTTTTCTAAGAAGCGATTAGTTATGTTTCTATTATACCTAATTCCTGAAACAAAAAAAGCTATGATACCAAGTAATTTTCTCAATTAAGAAAGCTGGTATAATTATATAAACGGTTCATTCTAGTAAGTAGGATAAGCTAAATATATCAAACAAAAGGACGGTACACTTTATATGACAAACCAAATTTTTAGACTCAATCATAGTCAAACCAAGAAGTTCATGGGCAATAAGATGGAAAAGGAGCAAAAAAACTCCCACCAAAGACCTTTAGTGATGGAAGAGTTAGAATTATCCTCTAGGTTTGTGGTTAAAACTCCTAATAGCGTTAAAGTAGACAGTATGCAAGTTATGGTCATGGGAGAGGATAGAATTAATATCTCAGCTACTCTTGCTTATGAAAAAGATGGAGTGACCATATATCGCAACCAAGACATCATTGCAGACTATTTCAAAAATATCAGCCCCTATCGTTGGGACGAATTGAAGAACAAGGTCTTTGACGAAGAAATACTCTCTTTCGTTATGACTTACGAAACCGACTTAGACTATATTGTCACAGAAGATGAAACAGACTATCTTGAGAGTGAGTTTGAAGTGGAGTTAGGTGAAATCGAAGTGCAAAAACACCTTGACCTTAAAAATGTAATGTGTGAGCTTGAAATTACTGTTCAACTCATCCAAAACAAGAGTATGAATGCCCACATCAATCGCATTGCTGGAATTATTTCAGAAGAAATCCTGACAGATAGCAATTTGGTGAAAGACTTATTCTTAGAAGGAGAACAATTTCAAAAGCATCTTATTTCAGATACATACAAGGTTGTTCTGAATTACTTGAAGGGCAAAAAATTATCCCCTAAAATCCCAACAGTTACCATTGCTAGGATAGTCGCCAAGAAATATGTCGGCTCAAAAGAAATCAAGGATGACATCATGGTCGTAAGTGATGACTATAATGCTAATGACTTGACCTCAGAATTATTCTCATGGGATAGTGACATTACAATGGAACTGGACAAGAAAGAAGAAGTCATTAATTGCCTAAAGAGAATCCGTAATAGATTAAAGTGCAGAAACATCTTCAAAATACCATCACAAAAAATTATTTCCTACCTTGACAGACACGCTGACAACATCAAACAATTGGTTACTGAGCAAGAGGCAGAACAGGGATAGGATATCAGACAGCCATTTTCTCAGATACTAAAAGACGAAATCCTAGTTGATAGGAAATCGTCTTTTTCTTTATTCTCTTTTGATTAAATCTGTAAACTTTTATTTGTCACGCGCCTCTTGATATTCTTTCTCATTTCTGAGAAATTCTAACAAATCCTTTGGTTCGCTCTTTCGATTAGCTTGCAGAACATGCTCTCTTGTATGTGTTCCTTCAGTCAGTGCATCTTGTAAAGTCACTTTTTGAAATGGAGTGAGGACTGGATTTTGCAATAAAAGCTTAACATCTTCTGGAGATAATTTGGTAACATCATCTTGGATTACTTTGTATAAGTAACGAAACCATAAATCCCCATCCCTCTGAGAATGTTCGCTGGCACGCACCATATACTCATACCAACCAGACGAAGCTCCTTCAATGGTCGATACGCTTCCTTCGAGTTCTCTCAACTTATTTCCGATGGATTCTAGCCAAGACTCTGATATAACATAAATTACAGCTATAACTCCATCAGAAATAAGTAAAGAAAGCATTATATTTCTTAGCAAAACAGAACTTTGGATAGATGCATCAAAAATCCATATCAACCACAAGATAACAGTCAAGCTAAAAAATGCAGACACAGTTACTGAAGCTATTGAACGTAATCTCTTCACTTTAAAAGCATAGGCACGCATTTTCTTTTCAATATTGTCCACTTCTTTACCCCCCCACTTTTATACACTTTTAACGACCACTTTATTTTATGCAAAATAAAAAACTCTCTAAGTTAATCAAAGAGATTTTAGTCTTTTAATATATGAGAAAACACTATGACAAACATAAGGGTTTTAAAGCCAAGCATCTGCATTGAAATACCTGTCCCTTGTTTTGCTTCCATGTTAAACAGGATAATTCTCAAACAAAATTTACTCTACTCTCTGTCACCTCAAGGCTTTGCCACCATTTTAAACAAAAGAGTTCTAAAACTAAGGAATATCTATACGCTCTCATTATGAAGTTTTGCCACCATGCTAAACAAAAGAGTTCTAAAACTCATCCTGTAAAAATAGTTTTTTTGGTGTTGTTTTGCCACCATGCTAAACAAAAGAGTTCTAAAACCCTCGCATTGAGCAATGTCTTCTGTTTTCAATGGTCAATCGCCCTACCTTCTTACCGTGGTTTCCAGCTAGGCGGATTGATTTTTAGTGTTATCAAGGCTTCGCAAATCAAGCCTTCACTCCACCAACAAGTTTTGGAACTGAGCTATGGTGGATAAAATGGAGAATAAGGGATTCGAACCCTTGCATGACTCTCGCCATCTAACGATTTAGCAAACCGTCCTCTTCAGCCTCTTGAGTAATTCTCCATATGCAGTCCATTCCATGCTATTCGCATCCAGACTGCACACACAAAAATTTATAAAGGAGGTATTATGAATCCAAACAGTCAGACCTTTGGCGTTCATTTGGTGGCACTTCACCTGTTAGGCGCTAATTCATTTCAGCCCAGTGAAATAGCGCCTATACCCCCTACTGGAGTCGAACCAGTAACCGTCCGCTTAGAAGGCGGATGCTCTATCCTGTTGAGCTAAGGAGATAAAATAAAATAGAAACCTATATCTTCATCTCTGAACGCTAATAGGAAGCGATGTGTTTTCTCAACAACACATAATCGTCATATATTCCACTCACTCATATGAAAGCTATGCAGATACTATTCCCTGCCAGTCACCTATACATTCGCAGATAGGAGCGCATACTTGTCTCAATTAGGCACTTGTATGAAAGCCCAAACGTAATGTTCAGGCGATAGCCTTTCCACTTACTCATCTGGCGGTTGTGGAGAACCCCTCATGCATCCTGCTAGTGTAGATGCTTTTTAATGTCGTACAGAGGTGTACTAGCCATGATTGTACCCGTTGGAACATGGCGACCCTACCGTTTATGGCTTAGGAACGGAAAACCCTACCCTAGTTCTCTAGTATATCTACCTGCCTCAATAATTCACGTCTAGCCTAGCCAGTTTTTGTTATCCACATCCATTTAGGTTCTAGTGGTTTTTGTCCCTGACAGACTTATTTTACACTTTGCGTGAATGTAATTTTGCATCCTAACGACGATAGCGCCGCCCTATTTATGCTGTTTTGCTTCCCCAATAGGGAGGGGAATACCTACTGTTGGAATCGAACCAACCACCCCAGTCATTCAAAGGATAGACCTTTAAACTAAGTAGGTACTCTTAGATTGAGGCACGGTTCTAAGACAACCGTCAGTAAACTGTTGAGCCACCTTCTCGAACTACTTTTAGGGTTTTATATGTAAGATAACCCCTAACCTTCTGCCCCCACCGAGACTTGAACTCGGACGTTCTACTGAACACAGGATTTTAAGTCCTGAGCGTCTGCCAATTCCGCCATAAGGGCTGATACAATAATGATATTTAATCAGATTATTTCATCTCTCAACATCATTATTGTATCATTTGAGGTTTGGTTTGTCAATAGTTTTTATTTTATTTTTTCATATTTTTAATGATTTTATAAATTCTTATCCGCTGACCTAAAATCAATGAATATCCGCAAATCCGAAATTAGCCGTCACAGGAACAATGCCATATTTGCTATCCAAATAGAACATGGAATGTGGGTCTAACTCAAATTCCTCTGGATTTAATTCCTCACTATCTTTAATGGATTTTAAAGAAAACCTTTTTCTAAGTTCTCTCTTTTCCTCATGACTCGACAAATCTCTATCTGATAACAATGTAAATATAGAACCATAAAAAGGCTCTACCAAAGATTGATAATATCGCTTCTGGTCATTCATTTTCTATTCTCCTTTACATTTTGATTTATTCTACTGGTAGACTATCTGGCAAATCCTTATTTTCTTCCAAAGCTTTCGGAAAGTAATAGTCTCCATTTACTTGAGCAAAGCCCTGTGTAAGCCATTCAATCATCTTGGCAGTTGCTTCTGCTGGTGAAGCTGACAACACTTCAAGTTCTTCAAATGGAATATTTTTAGAGAACGAAATACCAATACGTCCCCAATACTGATTTTCTTCCTCTTCTGCTTCAGATTGAGCTTTGATGTTATCAAAGAACTCATCTAATTTTTGAACAAGGTCAGCTAGCTTTCTCCCTCGAAATTCCAAGCGTTCATCTTTATACCAAAAGACACATTGATTCTCAAGAGAATAGTCAATCGTAATCTTTCCATTTGCGTTTTTGATATCTTTGTTCTTTGTATCAATAACATATGAGCCATAACAATTCGGCTCTGGTTTTTCCCATTTCAGAATTTCAAAACCATGTTTCTTACAGAACGATTTTACTGTTTTGGGTGAAGTTGTGGTTTTTGTTGTCATTTTTTAAATCTCCGTTTATTTGTTTTTATATAATAATTATATTATATACATTTAGTTTTGTCAACACTTTTAATGATTTTTTTAGTTTCTTTCATAGTATTAAAAAAGAACCAAGATTACTTGATTCCTCTTTCTGCCGAAAATTTAAAATCCTTAAATTCCTCCTTTAATTCTTTTAAGTTTTCAGTTTTAATTAATAAACAACCTTTTTCATCCACACTTAACTGTATTTTTGCTTTTCGATTGAAGAAATAATCATCCTTAAAAGTCGAAAACCCATTATTTTTATATTTCGTAAAATCTCCAGTCAAGGCAACTTCTGAAAGATTAAATACCTTCAATGTGTCGTCCACGAATTTATAATCGGTATGTCTAAAATTAACCGAATACTCAGACTTTTTATCTACAAAAAAACTGTGATTGAATTGTCTCTTTTTTTCAACCTTGTCGTACACTGATACACTATATTCTCTGTCAGCAACTTTTTCTACAGTTTCTCCCTTGGTAATTTTTTTGTTTTCCGAATTTACACTATTTATATAAATTGAATTATCAGAACTAATAACTTTATTGCTAACGCTACATAATTTATCCAGCCCTCTGTTCTCTTTGTCTGTTAAAACATAAAGCGGATGACTTTCTAAACTCTTAGCTTCATCAACTACGTATCCAACGCCTGTTAATGTTACAACAATAGGCAACATCCCTAAAAAAATCTTTTTAATCATAACAATCTCCTATACAAAACAAATGAAACAATGCTGATAAAAGGTAAGTTTAATAAATAAGATAAACCTAAAAATCTAGCAAAATCAGATATCTTTTCACCTTCTAATCCACTCGTGTCTAAAATGATAATAGGTAAAAAAAAGACAAACAAAGATAAAGCAGACAAAATTTGTAAAGAACCGTTATGACTTAATTTGAACAAGCCCCAACAAATAATAGCAACTTCAAAAATTATATAAGATAACATCAATCTTTTAAGGTTATTGCCTTTTTGATGGATAAGGCTAAAAAGATAGTATGTACTTACAACGAGTGAAGATGCACCTACATGATAACTTATCAAATTAAACGAAACTTTCGACGAACCGCTTCTAAAGCCTATATAAAAATATCCTGCACTCCAAATCATCAGAATAAAAACAAAAGTAACTCCAGCATAAAATGAATTTTTGCTTTTCATAAAAATTCCTCATTTTCCTTTCAAGTCAAAGATGTCATTATGTCAACCATTAATAACAATTCATCGTCGCCATTAAATTCAAGATATTTCCAATTAATAGTTTCTCTAGGCAACCCTTTAATATCTATACTACTACCTGCATCTACATAATCAACACCCAATTTAATGGTAAATGTAATTCTTTTTTCTTCTGTGACAGTTAATAAAACCTGTTTATCAGGCATATTATAAGCGAATAAGATAAGACTCCCAAAATTAGAAGCTCTATATTTCCCTGCATAAGGAATAGATGTTTCTTTTGATACCTCTTTGTATTTCCTCTTTAATTTTTCATAAATTGAATACATTTCTTCGATACTAAAATTTTTGCTCATAAACCAAACCTCTTTTTCGTTTTTTATATAATAATTATATTCTATATATCTTTATTTGTCAATGATAAAATAGACCTTATCACTGGTTCAAAACCCAACTAATTAAATTATTTCTACCAGTATTTTTATATACCAAGAAAGATGATATAATGGTTATATTCAAATTTATCTATCAACGAATGATGATAGATAAGAAATATAGCACAAAAAGGAGCACACTTTTATGCCTTTAGATAGTACCGCATATAATGCCATTTTTAATAAACTAGTTGTCGTAGCAAACGAACAAGTGGTATTGATTGAAGCAACCTTCCGAGCGTTATCTCCAGATGAGAATCCCACACTTATTGATAAATTAGAACGAATCTATAAAGAGTTAGCTGATATACTTAAAAATCCTGACTCAGATTTAGAAGGTACAGTCAATAGATTGAATACTTCTTTGCAAAATCATTTCTCGGCAACGAAAGCCTATTACCTAGATGAGGTGAAAGATACTAAGAAATCACAATACTTTGAAGAAAACCCTCCTTGTGACTATGAAAAACTTCTTCAAGAATGCCTGAAAAAAGGAGCAGAATTGCGCCATGTGCTCGAACACGGAAAAACGCTTAATGACTTCAAAAAAATTCCTGATATCGACCTTAAACCTTCTCCGTTTCTTGTAAGAACCTACCGTAGATTACACAAAAACGAAGATGACTTCTATAAAGCTGTGGCTCAGGCAACATCTGACTCAGAGTCCAATTTTGAGGCTGTTTATGATTTATTGACTACTCCAATAACTAAGGCTGATAATAAGTTACTTAATGACGTACTTAACCGCATTAAATACGCTCTCTATGAACAGTTCAAAGCAAATCCAGATTTATTATCTGTCAGAGACTAAAAGGCAGAGCAATTACACAATGCAACAGGAGGCTACTGCAACTATTTGTGGTAGCCTATTTTTTGCCTCTTTAATATATATATATCTTGATTTTAAGTTCCATCTTTTAACGACCTTTTTTGAATTTTAGGATTTAGAAAAACGCATAGTTTTCTATCTCTTTTAACACTTTTAATGATTTTATAGATTTATTTCAACTTTTTTCTAATATATTGAGATTTACTCCTTGCTTTTAATTTAACTTTACGATACAATGAAGCTGTATTAAGTTGTGTTGTGATACGTTTCATAAGACCTATCGTCCTTTATCGGTAGGTTCTTTTTTATGTCCTGATAATACTTTATTACTATTTTCACCTAATATATGTTGATGATTAAAAGTGTAAACCAATATAAGGGGTATCTTGACAAAATAACTTTCTTGTGTTATACTTTATATAACTAATGAAAGGAGACGGCATAATGAAAGGAGAAACTATTTCTCTGAGTGAAGAAAAAACACTCAGAAAATGGGGCGGTGGGCTTGGCTTACATATCCCCAAAAAGGTAACAGACACAATGGGTCTCGTTATCGGCGACAACATTCTCTTTACTTTTTCAAACGATAATCCCAAACGTATCGTACTGGAACTTGTTCGACCAAAATCAGAGGTTGTCATTCCACATTATGATTTCGACGATTTGTTAAGTGAAGAGGATTCCCCAATTCTCAGTTACGACTGGGGTGCTAGCTTAGGCTTAGAAAGGATTTAATCCAAAAACATGACAAACGTAAACACAACACAACTTAATACAACTGAAAACAAAGGTTTTTACCAACTTAATCAAGGCGATATTGTCTGGACAGTCTTTGGTGAACGTGGTAGTAAAGACACCAAAACAAAACTAGGGAATCGCCCTTGTATGATTGTCAGCAACTACAAAATGCACAGACACTTCCACATAGCTATGGTCGTCCCTATTACTACTAAAAATCACAGACCAAAAGCCAACGTAGAAATCAAAAGCGTAGATGGCATTACAGGCTATGCAGAGCCATACCAGCTCAAAACTATTGACTTAAAGTCCCGTGGATATAAGTACGCTGGGCACGCCAGCAATGAAGAAATCGGGGAGCTACTTGGTAAATTGAACGCTCTGATTTCCCCCACCAAGTAACTGAATACAATATAAAATACCCACTGCATTTTGCAGTGGTTTTTCTTCTTATTGATGATTTTGGATTTATATTTTATACAGTTTTAATCTTTCTCTTTGCATTAAAGCACGCGCCCCTTTGTGGGGTTATTCCTCTTTGTGGGGTTATTAGTGTTTTTACTCATGCATTCTGGTGAGCTTTTCGCTTCTCCATATCTATAGTTTATGATTTTAACTATTTTTTCTGATACTGATTTTATTTGTTATTTTACATATTTAATGATTTTATTTTCTTTACATAAGGCAATCGACCTTCAACCTATAAACAAGAAAAAAGCCCTAAATAGAGGACTTCTTTTTATTTTAAACTCATGAATGTATCCACAAATCCTTGACTTGGAATAAATTCTCTTCAGGAATAATTTTTTGAGTTAGTTCATGGTCTCTTAGTATTTTTTCTTGAATTTCGTCAAATCTATCTCCGATATACTCTACAAACTTTTCTGGAACATCATTCTCGTCTAATTCTAGGTCTGACTTTTCTCCACTCCAAACCAAAAAGTCGTTCACAATTGATTTAGCCATTCCTGTGTTCTGATTTTTCACAAGAACTTCCGCAATTTCCTCCCAGTCTATATGTTCCAGAACCAGAATACGTGAATTTTCAGGAAACCCTTTATAGACATCGAAGCCATAGCCATCTTCGCCCTCTAAAAGAATCTGTCGCAATCTCTCACTAGCTTTTACATGCTCAATAGTTAGCTTATCATCAACATTTTTTAAATAGTCCTTGAGGTTTTCTCTAACTCGTTCAGCAAACAACGAATATTCACGTTTTTTGTTAAACTGAATATCTAACAAGAACCTTTCTACTTCATCATCAGACAACTCACTTAAAACTTCCGTACAAATAGTCTTCAGTTCAGGGTTTAATCTATGACGATAAGTGTCTTCACTCCAATATTCAAGTTCCTCTGCCCATATTTCATCTTTTTGAAGAAAGTCTTTAATTGCTTCTTTATCAAAAATCTCACCTTCAATCAACTGCCTATTCCAATACTCAAAAGTATCTTTGCTAGCCCCATAATAAGTAAAACAGATTTTCATTGAACTCAATGTATTATCAAAAACTTCAACGGCTATATCTTCATAATCTTTTTTGCTTTCTAATAGAGCAACGACCCTCTGTTTCAATTCACCTTTTTGCTCACTAGTGAAATTATTTGTAGAATCATATTCTTCAATCAGATTCATGCGTTCTATGATTGACTCAATCTTTCTTTTTGAATCTTCAACTAGTCCGCCATAAATAATATAATTTTCTTTACGAATCGCAATACCAATAATTTTAGCCAATTCCCCATGGAAATCTTTATAAGTAAGGTCTGCTAATTTTTCTAAAATGAATGGATTTTGTACATTCTTCATTTCACAATAGCATTTGATGGTTTCAGGATAATTTCCAATTTCTTTAAAAACGGGGTCAATATCTTCAAAAGTGAATTGAGTTTCCTCTGTTCTTAGAATTTCTTGTATTCTTTCTTTTACTAACTCTTTCTGCTCTAAAAACTCTTTTACTTGTTCTAGCAATCCTATGAATTTCTCAAAATCTTCATGATTATTTATTTGTAATGTCTCCATCACGCGCTCCTTATTGTTTTTAATTTTGTTTCATGTAATAATTTTATTCTATATTTTTTGTTTTGTCAATTCAAATAGAGCCTATATAAAAAGAAGCCCCAAGTTTAGGTCTTCTTTTACTTTAATTCTAAATGTTATGGTCAAAAATTGATTTTATATATACATATGATTAAAAGTGTATAACCCATTTCTAATAAAGTCCTCAATTAAAAACTACAGCTATCCTTTTCAAATCAATGTTCAAAATAGTATATCCACAAACCTTTTACATAAAATAAGTTTTCTGATGAAATGATTCTCACAGTCAACCAGTCGTCTTTTAATATTTTTTCTTGAACATTATCGAAGTTCTTTTCGATATAAGCATGTACTTTATCAAAAATATTCCCCTTGACTTTGTACCAATCACTAGCGTCTTTGATAATACTTTTAGCGGTCTTGCTGAAAAACTTGTTATCTAATACCCCTTGTGCAATTTTACTACTCCCCATCTCCTTCAGAATATTAGTCATATCTTGAAGGTCTTCATAAAATTCTAAATCATCTTTCTTGTCCAACAGGAGAGAGCATAGCTTTTTGTTAGCTCCCTTTACGTGCTCAATTGTTAGGCGACTATCAATAGACTTTAAATAGTCATTAAGATTTTCTATAATTCGTCCAGCAAGCAAATGATATTCACGCCTCTTGTTGAATTGGATATCTTCCACAAACTGTTTTACCTCATCTTCAGGAAATCCTCTTAGAACATTTACACAAATGTTTTCTAGTTCAGGACTCAGCCTATATCGGAAAGTGTCGTTGTTAAGTAATTCAAGTTCTTCTCCCCACAATTCATCCACATCTCGAAGAAATTCTTCAATCATCTCTCTACTGAAAAGCCTATCTTCAATCACCATTCTATTCCAAGATTCGAATTTCTCTTTGCTTGCACCACAAGAAGTGAAGGAAATTTTCATCGAACTCAATGTATTATCAAAAACCTCGACAGTTATATCTTTATAATCCTTTTTACTTACTAAAAGAGCCGTAACCTTTTGTGCCAGTATTTCTTTCTGCTCATCAGTGAAGACGTTCTTGAAGTCATGATTCTCAATTCGTTGTAGGTGCTCTATAATGTCTTGAATCTGTTTTTTTAGAACACCAAGCGCCAAAAAATAGACAAGGGGAGTATTAAGGAAAATTGCATCTTCTACAGCGTCAAACAACGGCACTACTTCACCACGAAAATTTCTATAAGTAGCGCCTGCAAATTGCTCCAAAATAAATGGGTTCTGCACACCCCTCATTTCACAATATTGTTTGATAGTTTCAGGGTAATACCCAAGTTCTTTAAAAACAGGATTGATGTCTTCGAAAGTGAATTGGGTCTTCCCAGATTTTAGATTTTTTTGCAATTCTTTCTCTACTTGCTCTTCATTCTCTAAACACTCTCTTGCCTGTTCTAATAATCCTACAAATTTTTCAAAATCTTCATGATTATTTATTTGTAATGTCTCCATCACGCGCTCCTTATTGTTTTTAATTTTGCTTCATGTAATAATTTTATTCTATATTTCTCACTTTGTCAATTTAATTACGACCTATAGTTAAAAAGTCGAGTTCCTAAACAACCCCTCGCTAGTTTTTAACTTATCACGCGCATCTTATATTCTCTACTAAAACATTGAAGGTTATTTCTGAGTTAGATTAAACTACAATAAATCAGATTAAATAAGAAACAGTGATTGTTTAAGATGGTTTTGTCCTAAAAGGTGTCTGTGACTTCCATTTTTGGGGCTATTTTGAAGTTTAGAGTGATATTCGAAGAATCAACCGTATTTATAAAAAATCGTTTCTGGGCAATTTTAGAGCGTTTTAAGAGGGGGAGAATTAGACAATTAGATTATGGGGGCTAGGATTACAATTGCTATCAGTACGACTATAGGAGAGTGAATGTATGGGGAGCAAATGAGCAAAACAAAAGGCAGGAGAATTACATCTCTTGCCTTTGTTCTGTTACTCTATCTTTTATAGAATTGATGGTGTTGTTATACATTCCGAGAATTGAATATCCAAACATCTTTTACTTCAAAGAGTGCATCCAGAGGGATAATATCTTGAGTCAAGTTATGGTCTTTAAGAACACGCTCTTGAACTGCATCAAAATGGGAACTGATATAATCGACTAATTTGTCTTGAAGATTGTTCTCATCTATCTTGAAATCTCCTTTTTCCCCACTCCAAGTTAGGAAATCGTTCATAAGGGATTTAGCGACCGCACTAGATGAGTGATTATCTACAATGCCCTTTGCAATTTTAGTCCATTCAACACCTTTCAAGATGTCTGACCCTTCTGGGAAACCCTTGTAGCAATAGATAAAATCTTTATCATCATAAATGACTTCTCGTAGTTCTGGGCTTGCTTGTAAGTGTTCTACCCTCAAGTTCTTATCAATACCTTCTAACCAACATGCAAAATCTTTTTCAATACGTTCTGCTATATCTGATAAGTTATAACTTGGCATGAGACCAATGTTATCAATGAACTGTTGAAATTCAACGACTTTAAGGTCTTCAAGGATGCCTTGACAGTTATCAGCAATAATGTTTTTAGCAGTTCCATAAGGGAAGTAATCTTCATACCACTCGGAATCTTTGTTGTTTTCATACAGCCATAGTTCAATATCCCCCTTAGAGAACTTTTGTTCATCAATCAATTGTTCATAGATGCCACTATAATCATCACCTTGTTCTGCATAAGGAGTAATTGAGAAAGTGACTTCAGTTATGTCAGTTACAGAGTCTGCCATAGCCACTTCTACTGTTTCGTATCCCTCACCCTTCAAATAATCCGTGATGGCTTTCTTTAGTTGAGTCTTTTGTTCATCAGTAAACTCGTAATCTCGTGAGCCTGATAATTCCTCATCAAAAGCGTTCATCTCTTTAATCAGCTTATCAATGTATTCAATGAGCTGTTTGCGACAAGGCAATACCTTTTTCTTCTCCAGTTTCCAATTTGGAAGAGTTTCAATTTCATGAGCTAACCCAACCATGTGAGTTACAGCATCCAGACTTCTGTATTGATTGTAGTAAGCTCCCACTTTGTTAGCGAAGTATTTATATTCTTCTGACTGGAAAATCGGGTGAACGTCTTTGAGTTGGAGAAAACCTTCTCCTTGTTCAATCAGTTCGTGTAATCTCGGTCTAATAGCATCAATATCACTCAGGATATTCCTTGTTTTAGTTAAGAGTTCAATTGTCTCTGTATTGGGTTGATGGTTACTTGCTTGTACTTCTGTCATGAGGTAATTCTCCTTTTATATGTTTGTTCTAATTGTATTCAGCCAATTATTTTGGGTATTTTTTGGCTTCATCTATTGTGACACTTCTTATTCTACCATATCTCCAAATCTAAAAAAGCGCATGTCTTATATAGAGCACGCGCATCGGGTGAGAGTTCTGTGTAATCCTGTTTTGAGACTTATATTCTTCAAAATCAAAAGATTCATGAACCTCAAAAAATACTATTCCCTTCTTCTCTCCATTCTTCTTTTTGCTTGCTAGATTTATATTCCCTAATTCTAAGAAAATGGAGTTTTTGGGATTTTTTAAATTTTAAACGATTAAGTTAGTGGATTTTGAACCTTAATTTCTAAAAAATAGCGATTTTTGGAAATCAAGAGAAAAAGTCCTGCTCCTTTATCGTCAAAATAGCCATTTTGTCAATTAAGAATTGAGTTTTACTTCCCTTTATTGTCATTTGAGCTATTTTGTAAATAATTAAGTAAACAAATTTGACCACAAATATGTTATGAAGACAGACAATAATAAAGAGCTATTTATTGTTTATTCATATCAATGTGCTTTTTATGTGCCTGTGCGTTAAATTTTAGGGGGTATTTGAGGTTTTAAATGAGATTGCGGAGAAATCAGCCATGTTTTCCTAAAACAGCTCTAAAGCCGTTTTAAGGCGTTCTAAGAGGGTGGGGGGAAATTATTACTTTCGAGAAGATAAAGAAAAGCCTGCCAATGAGGCAAGCTGGTTTCATTCTTTTACAAAATTATTCGGCGATGTCGATGTAATAATCCATCAAATCTTCATATTCTGAACGGTCAAACAATTCTTCTAACTCGTTGAAGAAAGTTTCTTTGGCATCCTTAGAAGTTTTTTCTTTTCCCTTTATCTTCTGGATAAACAATTTCATGACCTGATTCATCAATTCTTTTCGACGCTCATCTGCTTTTGCACGTTCCTCTTTCGTCATTTGTTGGACTCTATTTTGGATAGAGATTGCATCATCCTCAAATTTTTGAAAATAAGCATTAACCTTAGAGTTTATCTTCTCTTTTGCAAAACGAACATCCATATTTGGATTCTCCATCCTTAACCGCCAATCGTATTCTTCATACAGCTCACTTCTGCTCATTGCTTTTTCTAGTCGCTGATTGAGTTTTAGAGTCTCTTCAACGTAGTAATCCATAATTCTTATCGCTTGCTTGTTTGGAATATCTTTCAAAGAAGCACTGAGCTTTTTAACATAATCTTGTTGTCTCTCTGTTAGCTTGCTTAGGTTATAATTCATGTACCGTGTCCTTTTCTACTGTACTATTTGTCATTCTGAGCAATCATTTCCTTTACTCGCTCTTCATTTGCTCGGAGGAATTTATATACTGCTTTAGGGTCTACTGTTGGACGGTGATAGGGTCTTAGCTCTTCTGCAAGTTCCTTGTCGCCTAAGTTGCGTTTACCTGCTTCCAAAAGAGCGTTCGTTGCCCAGACTACTCGGTTTGAATTAGGGTCGCCTACGCCATGATTAAAGTAATCTAGGATATAGGCTTTATCTGACTTCAGGATGTTGTCATGGATGAACTTTTGAACATTCTTCGGTAGAGGATTTCTGCTTATGGAGTTGATTCTGGTTTCTCTAATTTGGTCGTCTATTCGAGAGTGACAATATTCTTGGAATTCTCCATCAGATTTGGAAACTTCCATGAAGAGTTCAGATGTAAAAATACGTGAAATGCGTTTAGAAAACTCTTCATCTTTAGATAACATCTTCACCTTGACCTCTAGTATCATAGCGTCTTCGTTGAAGAGACGAACAGACTCAGGCTCTGTATTATTTTCTCCTTCTACCAAGAAGATGTTCTCTTGCTTAAAGCTGAGAAGGAAGCCTTCCGCAACTCCAAAATCCGTAAACTCGTTAAGCGTTTTGGTTTCTCTAAAAATTTCGGGGATTTCTTCGTTTGTCATATTGAATGTATGGCTGAAATGGAAGTTTCGAAGAGTGGTGTCGTCATCGTCTTCGTAGCCCTGTAGGTCGAATTGTAAGCCAAAGCGGATGCCGTTTAGAATTGGAGTGACAGTTAGTTTAGAGTTTTTAGCTTGATAGTTTCTGAGTGCCATTAGGGGTGACACATCGAATGTACCTTGGAGTTTTACGTTGGTGCTTGTGCCTGCAAAGTAGGCAGGGGTCTTGCCTGTAATCGTACACAGGTCTTCTAGGGTGAGTTCTTTATCTAATACTTCTACTATTTCTGGCATAGTTGGGTCTCCTTTGGGTATTATTTGTAAGAGAAACTGCCATTTAAATAATAAGCAGTTGGGGTGAGGACTGGGTTTTTAAAAACGAATGACTACAGCCGTCGATTTTAAAGGATAGCATCTATCCTGCGACCGTTTCCCATTCATTTTTTAATAGCTGTTCTACTGTGATAGAGAAATAAGACCATGAAATATTAATGGGTCTTAAATAATTGTTCAGCATCTCTACATTGAACAAGTCACTGAAATCTGGCTCTTCATATTCAGGGTCTGCGTCCTTTGCCCATTCCCATAATTTTGATTCAGTCAATGTTGTGAGAAGAGAATCGAAACCATTGATATTGGTTGCAACAATCGTTCTATCTCCCTCATAATTTTCAACAATACGATAAATGGCAGGTGATTCTTCTAAATTGTCCAATTCTTTTTTAGAATCATCCACAAATTTTTGTAGCTCTTCTAAGTTCGATTTGACATAAGCGTATTCTTTCCTGCTTCTGATAACACCATTGAAACACTCCATTAAATCCTCAATGCTGGAGTTAAACTCTTTAGATATGATGACTTTGTAGAGCTGGTGTTTTACTGGGTTTAGAACATCATCTGCATTCGGAAGTTCTGTCAAAGGTGGCTTTGGACTAATAAAGACGGTTTTAACCTTTTTCAGAGTATCTGTGATGGCTTGTTTGGTTCTGGCAGGGAGTTCTTCTTTGAGGAGGACTTCCCTAGATTTGGATGATATGGGTTTGGTTTGTGACATCTTTTTCTTCTCCTTTGATTTGTTTAGTTGTTTTTTATTCTACAATACCAATTATAGCATCTATCCTATTTTAAAAAAATGCTATAAACTGCTATAAATTACTGTAAATTATAGAATAATTAAAAACACACACCTAATCAGGTATGCGTCATTTTAATGCTTCTATTACTGTTCTGTTGTGGTTAGTGAATATATTCCAGCTATTCCTAAAGCACCCAACATTAGAAATAATGTTAAAATTGAATCCCAAAAAATCAACCAGAAGACAACAACAAAAATAATATATATCAATGTTCCAAGATATTTC
>CALIWM010000271.1:0-5698 GCA_938046645.1 uncultured Gemella sp.
TCTTATCAGCACCAGAGTCTTGGTTTTTGTTTTCTTCTAATACAGTATTACCTTCAGCAGTTACATATTTATAATCTACTTTTCCTGTTTTAGTAATTGTATTTGTTCCATTTTCAGTTGGATCAGTTGAAAATTGTCTACCTTCATCTGGGTTCTGAATATTAGCTGTATCTACAATTACTGATCCCTTATCATTTGAGATCGTCGTTGTATTATCGCTGTTTTCTTTCATCGCCGCTTCTGCTGAGTTAGCACCAGCTGATAACGCGATTGCAGTACCAACGATTACACCGATTGCTCCGATTTTAACTGAATCAGAACGACCGTTTTTGAACTTACGTATAGAGAATTTATCATTCTTATTTATTAACATAAATCTACCTTCCTTTTTTTATTTTTATAACTTAACAATATTTTCTTTCATGATTCTTTCTAAACAAAACTTAAATAACTAACGTTAGTTTAAAAATTCTCAGGATATATTCTAACACTTTAAGCCCTTAAATGCAATTATTTTGATATTAAATGAATGTTAATAATATAAAGTATCATTTACATTTTTATTTTCAATAATTTACATAAATTTACTTCAAATCAATAATATTCAAAATCTGTGATTTTTTAACGGTTTACAGAAAAAATCCACCCTTGCGAGTGAATTTTTACCTTTTATATTATTTAATTGAATTATTTTATATTTTTTATATATTCTAGATATACTATTCAGTGTATTTGTCTATACCAATTTACCAACCTAGTGTTACATTTATAAATTCACATCCAAGACGACGTAATTCTTTTTGTCTATCGTTATAATAGGGTACTTCAATACCTTTCACAACAACGTTCTTCGTGTTTTTAAGGTGTAGACTTACAGACGATGTGAAATGATACACTTCGACAAACTCATATTCTTTGAATAATTCTACTAAAGCATCTTCAAATATTAATGGCGTAACTAGATATTTAACATTATCAATTTTGAATTGTTCTTTTGGATGAGGTACATAATAATCTACATTCAATGCTTTTGCATAAGTAGTAATGAAGTTCACCGAAATGCTCTCATCTTTTTCTGAGAAGTTTTGACCAAGAAGAACTTTAGCTGTTCTACCATTTTTTACAGGTTCTACATCTAACTTAAAGAAGTTTTCTAAATAGACCAACTTCTCTTTTGCGACAACATGAAAATCACTATCGTATAATGTATAATGTTTTTCTGTGTTTTTGATTAAATCATCACGAGTTAAACCATATTTACCTACTTGTATACTGTTCAAAGGTTGTGCATACATTCCTTTGGGATAGATATCTGCATAACCATCATCAAAACTCAGCAAGTGTTTATATTTTGAACGAGCAACTATATCTAGAATTAACGGATTATCAAAGCTCGCATAGAATATTTTATCGTATTCTTTCGTGCACTCATTAAGAGCTTTTTCGTAAATCGTTTTATCAGTACCATGAAATACTAAATCAAAATCACGAGAATAGTACGCTTGTCTTTCATTCATCACAGGCGTGATATATACTTTTAAGAATTTTTCTTCTGAATATAGGTTTTCGATATAGTTAGCTATCTTCGCCTGCAGAGGTGTCGTTGCGATTATTAAATTTTCCATATTGTTCTCCTTTCACTTTTTATCTAAATTTAAAGGGAATGACTCAAAAATCGTAGTTTCAAAGAAACGTTTTGTCAAGTCAGTCCCTTATTTCCTATTTTTTATTATTTTACTGAGCTTACTTATCTCATGTTCATTAAATCCAAGTAGTATTTACTTACATTTTCTAGTGAATATTTTTTCGCAAGAGTTATATTACCCTCATTAGATTTTTGGAAATCAGCTTGCTCCATCTGCATTATTTTTTCTACTAGGCCGATTTGACTTCTGAATAATGTTATTGAATCCGACTGACTAGCATAATATCTATGCGCGAAATCAACATCAGATAACAATCCTAATAGACCTTGACTTGCCGCTTCAACAAAGGCATTCGCAAATAGTTCTGAAAAACTTGCCGAAATATAACACTGATGTTTTTGATAAGATACTTCTTCCACAATTCCTACAAATTTGATATTAGGAGTAAGTTCATACTTATCTTTCAACTCAGCAAGACGCTCTTCAGTCCCACCATAAAATGTGATTTTGGCTTTTGAACCAAGGTTATACAGTTGGATAAAAGTTTTAATAACAAGTTCCACGTTTTTCAGTTCTTGCATATTCCCTACAAGGCAGTAATCCGTAACAGGACCAATATTTTTCACCTCGGCAAAATTCTCCGTAACCATCGGCGGTAAAAATCTCACATCATAATCAAGTTTAGCAAGTTCTTCAGTAAGTCTTTCACCAGCGACTAGATAACTAGTCATCCCACGAAGATTAGCAAGCTCTAAATTTCGAAGGACATTTTCATGAATAACTTCGTAATAATTTTTTCCAGTATTTTCCATAAAACGACATAGGTTCGGCGCAGGAACAATATGTTGATCACGAATAAGAAGATCATCTTGCTTAGCATTAACCGCAAGATATTTCACCAGTAAATCCTCCTCTGCCAGGATTTCATCGTCTTTTAGGAAGATATATCCAGGATAAAATAAACGAACCGGCACTGGCTGTTTAAATGGATCCATGTACTTCATTTTTAAAGCTACACTACCGTCCCTATTGTACAGAAGCACCTCTCCAGCCTTATAATCTTCGAAAAGAAACGGTGCTTCAGTGAAATAAAACTTACCTGAACCGTCACTTAGAGTAACCGAGCTAACAAAACCATCTTCCGTCAGAACTAGCTTATCACCTTCTTCTAATTCAAGAACATCAGGACGGATTGAAGGATCTTTATGACCGATGTCAGAATAACTAAATGGCACACAAATTATCTCCTCATCTAAAAAACCTAGTTTTTTTATATTCTCTTTCCAGTTATCTCTAATTTGAGGTGCACTTGCTAAATGCAGATAGTCTACATTTAGGTTTCTCGCCACCTTTGCTCTATATAGTTGAGTGGTTTCAAAACCGTATCTATTAGTTTCTCTAACCGGGTGCATAGTTATTATTCTTGGCATAATCTTTCCTTTCTCTATCTAATATTTATCGATGAGTTCATCATCTTCTATATACTATTTTAGTCAATTAATTTTATCATAAATAGGTTTAGTCCGCAACAGAAGGGCGTGTGGTATGTGGGGAGGAGGTTTCTCAGCGTTTCTAACTATAAAAACGAGCTAGAGATACATAACAATGCATCTCCAGCTCTGAATATATTATCTTTCTATTTTTACGTAGATTATAGTCACTAGTTATTACCAATATAATTTCTATAAATATTTCTCAAATTCTTGTTCACTTAGATTCAATTTACTAGAAGCTATTTCTTTCGTTAGGAATCCGCCTTTTACTAAATCTACCATCATACTTAATCTTCCTTGCTCGATTCCTTCTTCTCGCCCTTGTTGAAGTCCTTGTTGAAGCCCTTGTTGAAGTCCTTCCGCTATTGCTTGTTCTTTTTCTTCTTTAACATAAGCTAGGTGAGCATAATATCCATCAAAGTCTCTTCTTTTCTCATCAAACATACTCTTCTCCTCCTTGGTCCATTCTCTTGGATTTATTATACTATCCGCTTGTTCCATTATTTTTTCTGGTTCATGTGTAAATGGTTTATTTCCGAAAAATTCTATCCAACGCACTTTTTTGTAGTTTTCAGTTGTGTTCGTACTGTATTTTTCTATTTCCAAAAACACGATTCTAATTAAATTTCTTTTCTCTTTTATACCTTTAAATTTAACTTTTAGTTCTTCATAATTGTCATCATCTCTCATACTGAATGTATGAATCGCTCGATTATCATCAAAATATGATTTCTCTGTTATCGCTATTGCATAAACCGGTATTAATTCTTGAGAGAGATAATGTGTATCTACTCCCTCTTTCTTATACTCGTCTAAGTTTTGTGATACTTGTTCGCAGATGTATAACCACAATCTTTTTATAAAATCTACCTGCATAGCCACTTGAATTTCTATAATTACTTGCGTTCCATCATCTAATCCTGCAAGTACATCTACATGAGTCACATATGGAAGTACCTCTTTATAAGGTTTAGCATGTATCTGCGCACCATCTAGAATTTTTACAGAAGTTACTGGTAAGTCTAATAAGTCTCGTATAAATTGTGCTGTTACCTCTGTATTGTTAAATACTTTTTTCGCTACTAAATCCATCATAGGACGTGTGTCTTTATTACGTAATTGTTCCATTGTCTTTTCCCCCTATTATTTACATATGAAACTGATTTTAAATTTTAATTTTTTTCTTCCTCATCATCTTCATTATACTCTATAAATTACCTTATTTCTAATAAAAACCTCATTAGAATCCATTATTTTTTTGGTATTACAATCATACACTATATTCCTCCCACCTCAGAATTTGACAAAGAACCAAAAAATCACCCTCGAAATGTATCGAGGGTGATTCTCTTTATTTTAGACTGATAATTAAATCTTAGTCTTCTTTTTTACGTTTTCTGATTGCTGCTGCAATTCCTGCAAGTAATACACCGAATCCTGCTGCCACTGTGTTAGATGTTTCGCTACCTGTGTTAGCTAAACGTTTAACTTGTGCCTTAGGAGTAGCTGCAGTTACTTTTCTGAAGATGTGACGGATGTTTCCATTTTCGTCAACTACAGTTCTTACGAACTCGTATCCTGAAACTTTTCCTGCTTCTACTGAACCTTTTACAGATGGTCTTAATGGGTTTCCATTTTCATCTGTCCATGTTGTAGTTTTTTCTACTACTGGCGTTGGTGTTGGAGCTGGAGTTGTAACTTTTTCGTATACGTGTTCGATATCTCCGTTTGGAAGTTTCTTAGTTTCTACGAATCTGTATCCTGGAATATCTTTCTTCGGTTGTTCTCCATCTTCTGTTGGATTTCCTGGAATTACATTTCCTTCTTTATCCTTGAATGAAGTTGTTACTTTTTCGTATACGTGTTCGATATCTCCGTTTGGAAGTTTCTTAGTCTCTACAAAGCGGTATCCTGGAATATCTTTCTTCGGTTGCTCTCCATCTTCTGTTGGAAAGTTTGGAATTACATTTCCTTCTTTATCCTTGAATGAAGTTGTTACTTTTTCGTAGATGTATTCTGTATCTCCGTTTGGAAGTTTCTTAGTCTCTACTACTTTGTATCCTGGAATGTTCTTAGGATCTTTTGTTCCTTCTTCTGTTGTTGTTCCTGGGATTGGGTTACCGTTTCGATCTACGTGTTTAGTTGTTACTGGTTCGTAGATGTGTTTAGTATTTCCTTTTTCATCCGTTTCAGTCTTAACAAGTTTGTATCCTGGAATAGTTTCTGATGGGTTTTTACCATCTTTAGATGGGATTAACTCTTTACCATTCTTATCAACAAATACTGTGTCTGGACGTACTGTTGGAGTGTAAGAAGCTTTGATTGTTTTACCGTTTTTATCTTTACGTACAACTTCTACCGGAGTAGCTGTTCCTACGAAGTTTGGTTCTGGAGTGAACGTTACTTTACCAGTCGCATCGATTGTGTAAGTTCCTTCTCCTGGTACTTTCTTCTCAGTTGTTCCATCAGTGAATGTTGGAGCTACTGTAGTGTCTACATCACCTTTGAATACTGGAGTATTAGATTGAGGTTGTCCTTTAGCACCTTCAGATACTACGT
>CALIWM010000272.1:0-6042 GCA_938046645.1 uncultured Gemella sp.
TAAGTTCTTTGCGAGTGAAACTGTTCTAGTTTTTTATACAAACCATTGTTTTCTTTAATAAAGAATGACAGCTCACTTTCTACCTCTAGAGAATTTTCTGTTTCATATGTAAACCAAAGATAACTAATCTCCTCATCTTCATAACCAAAAACTTGTTTTTCTAACATATCCGTAACTTTTTTGGGAGTGTGAATATCAAATACAAATTTCCCACCTTCACTTAAAGATGAGTACACTTCTTTTAATCCTAGTTTAAATTCTTCAAAATCCGATAAATAATTAAATACATCAAATGCGCTTAATACAAAATCAAATTCTATATTTAACGATGAAATTTCTAATAAATCCATCGCAAAATAATTACAACCAGGAACTTTCTCACTAGCTATCGCCAACATTTGTTCACTATTGTCTACCGCGAATACTTCTCCATATTTTTTTAGACTTGGTAGCATTGTTCCACTACCACAACCTAAATCAAGAACTAGAAGATTTTTTCTATCTTCTAATTCTTGATCAATAATATTTTTATAAGCATCGTAGTCGACATCCATTAGTTTATCATAAACAATACTTAAATTTTCGTACATATTATACACCTTTTATAGGATATTTCTCAAATAGTGCATCTAATTCATAGTATTCTCTATCATCACGAGTCATAATGTTTACTACAACATCCCCTAAGTCCATAAGAATCCATTTAGCTTCTCTTAGACCTTCTGTGCTATGAATTTCTCCACCGTTCTCTAATACTTGTTCTCTTACTTCTTGTGCAATTGCTTCTACTTGTCTATTTGTAGGTGCGTGACAAATTACAGAATAGTCATATAATACTCCCGCTTGAGTTAAATCATACGCAACGATATCATAACCGTGTTTATCATCACATGCATCTACAACAACTTTTAATAAGTTTTCTACTTCCATTTTCATCCTCTTTCTTTATTTTATTTTTTTATAATATGGAACATTACCACATATAGTACGTCATCTTCTGGGTATCTTTTTGCTAGTTTATTGATTAATTCATCTAGAGTAACACCATAATATTTAGCATAACGTTCTGTTAAAGTATCTCTTGTTACAGGTTTAACTAAATCAACTTCTAATGTAGCAAACACTGTATCAGGATCTTCATAAGTCGTAGCTTCTAATAAATCACCTTTTTTGAAGTGAGCCTCACTCTTATTTCTAATTGTGATTGTTTTTTCATCAGCTAAAATTTTATCTTTATTTTTTTCTTTAAATCCAACACGATAGTTTTTAATATTATAGTAGTTATAACAGTCTAATAATGATGGATAAATTCTTTCATCATTATCAATTAAATAAACTAGTGTATACTTAGCAGCAAGTCTTACCGCTTCATCTAAGTCATATTGAGATACTTCAGTAACCTCAGCTAAATGCGGATGTTTTCTTTGTGGATCAGTATAGTCAGCTATGAAGATTATTTTTTCTAATAATGTCATATGCTTTCTTCCGAATGTGTGGTTGGCAACAGCAAGTTTAACTTCCTCATCTGCTACACCAAATTCTTCCTCAATAAACGCACTTGCTACAGGTCCGTGAAGAACCTCTACTGGATAATCTAATAGTTTCCCATCTAAATTATGTAAGATTACATATTTTTTCATCAATACTTCATCCATTGGTTTACAAACATCATGTACTAAAGCTGCTAATGCTGCTCTTTCTTCATTTGCTCCATGAACTTTTGCTAAATGTTTTGCTACTTCCACAACTCTTAATGTGTGTTCATATCTTTTTTCTGGTAATATTTCTTTCACTCTATTTTGAATTTCTTGATATTCCATATAAACTCAACTCCTCTATATATGACCTACATTCATCAGTAATCATATAATTAATACTTTTCTTGTTTTTTAAATTTTTCCTAATTAAACTAGAACTTATCTCAATTATCGGTGATTTCATTATCTCGTAATTAATAGATTTATAAAAAGGATCCCCTTCTACTACTTTATATAAATCCTCTTCATCACGAGCAACAAAAATAAAAGTTACAAGTTTTGCTAGTTCTCCTATATTATACCATTTTTTTAAATCTTTGGCTCTATCTGTTCCAATAATAAAATAGATTTTTTCATTTTTATACAATTCACTAAAATACTTAACAGTATTATAACTATAACTTACACCCTCATTTGATATTTCATAGTCACTTACTTCAAACTTTAAGTTGCCTTTAGTACTTAGTTTCGTCATCTCAAACCTATTTTTATCACTAGCTTCAAGTCCTCTACCTTTTAACGGTGTAATATACGAGGGAATAAAAATAACTTTCTCTAAATCATAAGTATCTAGTGCTGTTTCAGCAGTAATTAGATGACCTATATGAATCGGGTCAAAACTACCACCATAAAGCGCAATTGACATCTTATTTCACCAACTCTATTTTTCTATACTTTTCCTTAGAGCTTTGTTTGTATAATACAATAGTGTGTCCAATTACTTGAACTAATTCAGATGAAGTACGTTCAGATAAAATTTGTGCAACCTCATCTTTATCTTCCTCGCAGTTTTGTAAAATACTTACTTTTAATAATTCACGTTTTTCTAACGCATCTCTAATTCCTTGAATCATATCACTATTTACACCTGATTTCCCTACTTGGAAAATTGGTGATAAATGATGAGCTAATGCTCTTAATTGTCTTTTTTGTTTTCCTTTTAACATCTTATCCTCTTTTCTTTTACTATATTATCGATTCACGTACAAATACTTCGATTTCTTCTGGCACATGAATATCAATCTTACATCCACTATCGCTATTAACAGTAATCCATCCTAACCCAGAAATCACAATATCCATCTTTCTACTATCGATAGTGAAACTTTTCTTAACTTGATTGTTGAAAATAGAAATATTATCTTCAAATGGTGGTTTTAATAATGTTCCTAAGTGCTTTTCAAATAATGCATCTGCATTACTTAATTTTGTACGATGAATTTCTACTAAATTAGATGCATATAAAGTGAAACTTTGACGTTCACCTTCTACAAAATCCATTCGAGCCATACCACCGAAGAATAAACTTTGCTCAGCATTTAACTGGAATACACGTGCCTTAATCTCTTTTTTAGGCATTACTAATTTTAAACTTTGTGCATCAAGATAATGAGCTATATCATAATCTAGAATAATACCTGGTGTATCATAAATACTAGTAGCACGATCTAATGGTATCTCTATCATCCCTAGTGTCGTCCCTGGGAAGTGAGAAGTTGTAATAACATTCTTATCCCCAGTTGTAAGTTCGATAAGTTTGTTAATAAATGTAGATTTACCAACATTCGTTGCTCCTACTATGTAAACATCCTTACCATTACGAAGTTCATCTATACGACTTGCTGCTTCTTCAACACCTTGATTTTTTATCGCACTAATTAAAAGAATATCTTTTACTTTAATGCCCTTAGCTTTCAGCATCTTAAATAGCCATTGTTTTACTTTATTTTGTTTAACTGATTTAGGTAATAAATCTAACTTGTTAGCCACAAGTACTATATCTTTATTATTTCCTACAATATCAACCACGTCTTCAATCCAACTTCCAGAAAAGTCGAAGATATCTACTACTTTTACAATTAATGCATCTTTTTTCGATAATGTTTTAATAAGTTGATAGAAGTCTTCAGCTCCAAGTTGTACATCAGATACTTCATTATAGTTTTTTAATCTAAAACATCTTTTACAAACAAGATTGCCATCAATACTTTTCTCTACTACACTCTTTGGTAAATAACCTTGTTTGTTCTGATCTTCACTTTGAATCTCAACACCACAACCTATACAATAAACTTTATTACTCAATATGGCCTCCATTTTCTTTCTTATGTTTTAATCTATACCCTACTTTTTTCATTTTAGGGAATTTTTTTCTTCGTGTTAAATTTTGGATTATTAACCCTTCAAAAAATCTATTAATTCTAGTTTTGAATGCATCAGTTTTAGATATAGGTTTTACTAGTACACTCATAACACCAAAACTTTTTGCACCTAGTACATCAGTTAAAACTTGATCTCCTAGGATAATTGCTTCTTCAGGTTTTCTATTTAATTTTTGTAAAGCTCTTTTAAATCCAATTGTCAAAGGTTTTTTTGCTCCAGCTACATATTGTAGATTTAATTTTTTACAGAACTCTTCAACACGTTCTTCTGTATTATTAGACACAACAATAATATCGAAACCAGCTTTTTTCATCTTCTTTAGCCATTTGTTCAATTCTTTTGTATCTTTTTTACTATCCCATGATATTAAAGTATTATCTAAATCAGAAATAATAACTTTCTTGTTGTGCATATTCATATACTCAACATCAATAAACTCATACTTTTCTATAAAATCATCTGGTGAAAAATATCTTTTTAGTACCATTTTCCTTTATCAATAGCTTATAAAATAGTAGCTATTTTCTCTCCCATCTTGATTTCTTTATTCTCTAAGTTTTCCTCTAAGATTACGTTATCTTTTTCAAACAGTAATACTACTGTTGAACCAAACTCAAAGTACCCTAACTCTTCTCCTTTTTTCACATAAATACTCTCATACGTCGGAATAATAGAATTAACGTTTTGAGCTCCTACAGGGATTAATGTATAATTTATTTTTCCATTAAGTCTATACACTTGTCTGTAGTTATAGCTTAATATATTATCTCCTAATTCTAATCCAAGATTATTAACTGGATATGAATATTTACCTAAACTATATGCATCCTTTACCTGACTATTCATAGGGAAGTGAATACGGTGATAATTCTTTGGACTTAGATATATTATAATATATGTACCATCTTTATATTTATCTGCTAGCTCACTATCACCGACTAATGTTTGAACATTATACACTTGATTTTTCACAATAAATGTACTGTCTTCACTTATAGTTCCCACTTCTGAAATAACTCCATCAGTAGGACTAACTAAAGAATCCTCTTCTTGATTAATTGGTCGAGCATCAGGTCGTAGCTTTCTAATAAAAAATTCATTTAAATTTTTAAAATCATCAATTTCATCTAAGATTTCTTCTGTATTAATATCATATACCTTAGCAAAAGGTTGAATCATTAATCTACTTAAATTAGACTTAGTTAATTTTTTAAGAGCTTTAGAACTCATATTTCCATTCGTTAATTCAACACAAAGTTGAAACATTTTCTTTTTTAACATACCCGTCTCCTTATTGAATATCATTCTATATTTTACTATAAAAGTCGTTTAAATACAAATATTGCAAAGGAATCGACTGAAAATCATCCCAAATTAGATTTTATTAAAAATTCTAAATCTATTCCTACTAAAGATTTTTTTAGTGCTTATGAAGCTGGTAATAGTGATGGACTAACTATAAAAGATAAAAGTGAAAATATTACTATCTTAGCTTATGGAACTAATTTTTTAAATTCAGAAGAAGTTAATGGTTTGGAAGATACAGAAAATATAAAAGAGGCTTTTAAATATGATAATCTCAACTACAATGAATTTATAAAAAAATATTATAATGGAAAATCTCCTAAAAATATTAATCCATTGAAATATGATTATAACAAAACTTTATTTATCAATGGTAATAATGTAGCATATAACACTATTGGAAAAGATTTCTATGCTGTTTCATATATAGAAAATAACAAAATTCATTATAAAAAAGTTATTTATAATAGAGATGAAAATTCTTATGCAGTATTTGAAGCAACATATCTACCAAAAGATAAAAAATTTATGGATAATATTGTGAATGAGATGGTAAAAAGTTTTAAAATTATTTAAAAAAGCAGGATATACTTGTCCGAGCATATCCCACATATTGAATTTATCTTTTTTCTATGGTACAGTTAACTAGCGAAAGAAATACAAGTGAAAAATGATAACAACAAAACAACATCTATGTCCGTAGATGTTGTTTTTATTTTCTCTTAAAAAATAAGCATTTATATTAAAAGTATGCTAAAATATCTATAAATAAGCAAATGAAAGAAAAAATATAAGGGGGATTTATGTTAAATTTTTA
>CALIWM010000273.1:0-1556 GCA_938046645.1 uncultured Gemella sp.
AGAGATATTATTTAATAATACTAATATTGAAAAAATAGGATATAGTGAACATAGACGTAAAGATATTTCTTTAGTGTTCCAAAATTATAATTTAATTGATTATCTGACGCCGCTAGAGAATCTAAAACTTGTTTCAAAAAATGCAAGTAAAGATATTCTATTAAAACTTGGATTAGAAGAAGAACATGTTAATCGAAATGTTATGAAGCTTTCTGGAGGACAACAACAACGTGTGGCTATAGCAAGAGCGTTAGTATCTGAAGCACCTATAATTCTAGCTGATGAACCAACAGGAAACTTAGACGAAAGTACTGCAGAAGAGATAATTGAAATCTTGAAGAAGGTAGCTGTAGAAAACAATAAATGTGTTATCGTAGTTACTCACAGTAATCAATTAGCAAGTGCTGCTGATGTAGTATTAGAGTTGAAAGATAAAAAGTTAAAAGTTAAATAAGTAAAAAGCGAGATTAGCTTTAGAAATTGATTGTTTCAAATCAAAATTCTTAAGCTAATTTCGCTTATTTTATTAATAAATTATAAGTGTTTTTTTAAACAAAATAGTTTATCAAGTTCATTTAGCGCTTCTTCAAAGCTATAAACAAGAGTTCCGTGTTTTAAAATACCACCTAGAACATAATGGTTCATCGCATAACTTGGAATATCGTATTTGTTTGCTGATTTTAATCGAATATCTGAATTTATAGCGATAATTTTTTTCTTAAGTGCAATTGCAATCCCTAACTCGACCATTACACCACTGTCTTCGTTTGTAACATCAGCTAAGAAGATATCACAGTTTTTAACTGCTTCAGTATCACCATTAAAAATATCTTGAGGTGTAGGTAGAGTTTGTTTATCTTCATTAAAAGGCTGTTCTATTGGATTAAAAACTGATAATCTTTCTCCAAATTTTTCTTTTAATAATTTTCCTTCTTTTAAACGTTGAGCTATCTCAGCTTCATTAAATAATGCTCCAGCTAAATAAAGTTTCATAGAATAATCCTCCTTTGTCTCTAATAAAATTATAATATATAAGTGGATAGTTTTACAACTAAAGTATAAAGAAATTGATAGTGATTATATGTCCTACTAGTTATTTTAGCCGAATTCTATTATAATAATTATTGTAGTAAAGAATATATATGTGAGGAATTTATTGATGAAAAGTGTAGTACTTTGTGAAAAGCCTTCGGTTGCTCGTGATATAGCGAGAAATCTTGGAGCGAAAAATAACAAAAATGGTTGTCTTGAAGGGGATAAGTATGTAGTTACTTGGGCATTAGGTCATTTAATTACCCTTCAAACTCCTGATAAATATAAGGAATTTAACAATGTAAGTTTAGAGAATTTACCGATGATTCCAAAGTTTATGAAAACAGAAATAATTAAGAAAACTTTTAAACAATATAAAGTAGTGGAAAATGCTTTGAACAGGAAAGATGTTAATGAGGTTATCATTGCGACTGATGCAGGTCGTGAAGGGGAACTTGTTGCTCGTTATATTATCGATAAGGCTAAATGTAATAAAAATATAAAAAGACTTTTGATTCATATTG
>CALIWM010000274.1:0-6787 GCA_938046645.1 uncultured Gemella sp.
CCTTGCAATCGCAACTCTTTGCTTTTGCCCTCCGCTTAATAAATGAGGTGCACGAAGTCGAAAATCCTCCATCTCCACCAATCGCAAAAACATAATCTGGATTTTCCTCATCTTCTGTCAAATGCCTAGATAATAAAAATTCTTTTAATTGCAAACCTATTTTTTCTGAAATCTCATCCTGTCTTACTTCGACACTAAATTTTCCTTTTAACATTTTGATCTTCACCCATTATTTTTTCATAGTTTTCTAACCATACATCAGCAAAATCTGGTGCAAGTGCTCCATGATTTTTATCAATCCATTCTTGAAGTTTATTCACATTATATTTCAAGATTTTATCAATTTTTTCGCCGTACTTATAACGTACTTTATTCTGGTTATATTCATCTTCATCTAATAAGAAGTATTTTCCATCAGGATATTTCTTTATATCTAAATCATAATCAATATATTTTACCCCATCTACATCATATGCAAATGGACTACTTAAATTTGAATAATAATGAACACCATCTTCCCTAAACATACAAATTATATTAAACCAACATTCATTGTGAAAATATACTAAAGCTACTTCTTTAGTAACCCACGTTCTTCCATCATTTTCAGTGACAAGTGTTCTGTTGTTAGCTAAAATTAGAACTTGTTCATCCGCTTCTAGTACAACATTTTTATGCCAAATTCTATGAATAGAGCCATCATGTTTATATGCTATTATTTTAACTACATCGCCCTTTTTAGGTCTTTCTCCTCTGTACATAGTGCCTCCTTTCATACTCTTTTTTAATGTCTTTTTAATTATAACATATTTAATATATTTCATTCTACTCTAATAACAATTTTTTTATAAATTTCTCTATCCATTTTCTATAAATAATATTAAAAAAGCAACTTCAAAATTTTCTTAAACTCAATTTTGAAATTGCTTTTTGTATTTATATTCTATTCATAATCAATTACTCCAAGAGCAATCTTAGCATATCGTGACATTTTATCTTTTGTCCATGCTGGTTCCCAAACTATATTTACATCTACTTTCTCTATCTCATCAACACCAAGCATTGCTGTCTCTACTTGCTCGATGATAATAGGAGCTAAAGGACAACCCATAGATGTTAATGTCATGTCGACTATAGCGTGCTTATTGTCATCACTCATCTTAACATCATATACTAGTCCTAGGTTCATTATATCGATACCAAGCTCAGGGTCTATTACATTTTCTAATGCTTCTATTACTCTATCTTTTAATGTTTCCATTTGTTACACCTCTTCCTTATTCTTAAAAATCATATTCTACTTCTTTTCCGTATTCTTCTTTTAATATTTTTCCTAATTCAGTAATTTCTGCTATTGCACCTTTATAATGTGAACACATTTTTATTACTTCATTTGATTCAAATTCTCTATGAATTTCCGCTGTATAGTACTGGATATTATTTTTCGAATCATTTATATCACTAAAAGCAATCTTCGAAAATCCTGATAATAATTCGAAATTAAACACCCCTCCATAAAATACCAATGCGTCTTTATATATTAAAACTCTTAAATTTTTATTTATATATTTTGCATCTCGCACTAAAATATCTACATCATATTCTGTTTCTGGATATTCAATGAATAATTCTTCATATTCCGCTTTAGATTTTCTAATACCTTTTATTATAGATCTAATTAACAATAATGTAGCCAAAACAATAGCAGCAGGAAATCCATAAATACCTAGGTAATATATAGTTCCAGGTACTTTTATATAGACATTTGAAATAAAAGGTTTTTCTTGTAATTTACTTTTATAATTAGCTTCTGTCTTATCTAATCCAAGGTCTTTAATTACCTCTAGGATTCTAACTTTAATCAAAGTACTATGGTCTGCAGCAGTATTGAATTTATCTAACAATTCAGAAGAAATATTAGTTTTTCCTTTGCTTCCTTTTTCTTCTATTACATCGATAATAGAATAAAGATTTTTATCTTTCAGATTTATAATCTTGCCTTCTGGAACATCACTACTTTGGATTAATTTCTTAATATCTTTTTGTGTAGCCTTTAATATTACAAAACCATTTTCGTGTTGAACCATATAAAATTTTTCATCGTCAGCTAATTTTTCATCTACTATATCAAGTTTTTCGATTGCTTCTAATTTAATATAAGTAATTCCGGAATAATTCCCCGTGAATTGATCACCTTCATTATATAACGTTTCAGCAGACTTTGTATAGCTATTATATGAAGCTCTAGTAGCAATCAAACTAACAAAAATCAAGTTTATAGCAATGAATATTTTTAACCTTGTTCCTCTTAAATAACTCTTCTTCATAACTTCACTTCCTTTTTTTATTTATCCTTTTTTACACACTAAAATATTTATAACATATTCTGTCTCTATACATTCAATGATAAATTTTTCATATTAATCTCTAGATTTTCTAATATCTTTAATTATAGAAGTTATCAAAAATAATGTACCTAGAACAAAAATCGCAGTAAATACATAAGTACCTATGTAATATAAATAACCAGGTACTGTTAGATATACATTAGAAATAAAAGGTTTTTCTTGTAATTTTTTATAGTAAGATTCTGTTTTATTTGAGCCCTCTTCTTTTAATACATCTGAAACCCTACTCTTAATCAAAGAACTATGTTTTGCTGCACCATTGAATTTATCTAATAATTCAAAAGAAATATGAACTCTTTCTCTGCTTCTTCCTTTTTCTCTTTTTACATCAACACGAGAATAAATATTTTTATCTTTTACATTTATTATTTTCCCCTCTGATACATCACTACTTTTAATTAGTTTCTTAATATCTTCTTGTGTAGCTTTTAATATTACGAAACCATTTTCGTGTTGAACCATATAAAATTTTTCGTCTTCATCTAGTTCTTTATCTACTATATCTAGTTCCTCAAGAGCTTCCAATTTAATGTATGTAATCCCTATACTTTCACCTTCAAATTGATCACCTTTTTCATATGACCTTTCAGGAGAGCTTATGATGTTATTATATGTTGATCCAACAGCTATAATACTAACAAAAATAGACATTATAGCAAAAACTAATTTTAACCTTATACCTCTTGGTTTCCTCTTCTTCATAACTTTCCTTTTTGTCCTTAATTATTTAGATTTTCTATAATTATAATTTTTGTTTTCTTTAGAAATTTTTGAAATACTCTCTATTCGCTATTTTTAGATATTCTCTTAACGTTCTAATGTTTTTATATTTTTTATCAAAAATTATATCTTACTGTTTTTCCAAAGGTTTGTTTTAATGTTTTTCCTAATTCGTCAATATCTTCTCTTGAATTTTTATAGTTCGAACAGATTTTTACTTTTTCATCTGTTTCAAAATTATTGTGGAAGTGTGCTATATAGCTTACAACTCTACCTTTTCGAATTTCTCTACCAAAAGTTACCTTTGAAAAACCTGATAACAATTGGAAATTGAACCCTTTGCCGTATAATATTAATGCATCTTTGTATATTAAGGCCTTTAATTTTTTATTTATATATTTTGCTTCTCGTACTAAAATATCTAAATCTCGTTCTGTCTCCGGATATTTAATGAATAATTCTTCGTATTCAGCTTTATTTTTTCTAATATTTTTTATTACAGATTTAATTAAGAAAAATGTAATAAGAAGAATTACTACTTCCACTGCATAAGTTGCAATATAATATCCTTTACCAGGCACTATTAAATAAAACTGTGAAGTAAATGGTTTTTCTCGTAATTTACTTGAATAATCATCTACACTTTTCTTTATTACAATTTCATTAACTATATCTGAAACTCTTGCTCTAATTAGTGAACTATGCTCTGCAGCATTTTTAAATTTTTCTTTTAATTCTGGAGAGATATTCTTTCTCCCCTTGCTTCCTCTTTCAAAGATGGCATCAACACGTGAATAAATATTTTTATCCTTTAAATCTATTAATTTTTCATTTGGTATATCATTACTTTGTATTAATTTCTTAACATCTTCCTTAGAAGCTTTTAACATTACAAAACCATGTTCATGCTGGAGCATATAGAATTTTTGATTATCTTTTAAGCTATCATCTGTAATATCTAACTCTTCAAGGGCTTCTACCTTAATAAAAGTATAACCACTAGATTTTTGGAATTGTTTTCCTTCTTTATACTGAACTTCTGGTGATTTTGTTCTATCATCATAAAGGCTTTGGATCCCCCCGATACTCAGCAGAACGAACAATATTGCAAAGAATAGTTTTAACCATGTTCCTCTTAAATAACTCTTCCTCATAACTTTCCTTCACGTCCTTACTTATTTGGATTTTCTATAATTACAGCTCCATCTTCTGTTCCTTTAATGCATAGTTTGCACATGTTTAAGAATAGACCATGCTCTTCTACTCCAACTATGCTTTCTAGTTTTTCTTTTACAGCTTTAATATCAAATCCGTAACCTAAGTGTAAATCTACAATATAATTATTGTTGTCTGTTATAAGAGTTGCTCCATCTTTTAATCTTAACACTGGTTTTAAGCCCGCTTCTTCCATTTTTCTTATAGTATGACTATACCCAAATGGCAGGATCTCTACAGGTAGGTTGAAATTCCCAAGTTTTTCTACATCTTTACTTTCGTCATAGATCCAGATTACTTCACGAGCAATATCAGCAACTATTTTTTCTCTAAATAATGCTGCTCCTCCACCTTTTATCGCATTAAAATCCTTATCGATTTCATCTACTCCGTCAACAGCAAGATCAATATGATCAATTTCTTCTAATTCTTTAATTGAAAGACCCAGGCTTTTAGCTAGTTCAACCGTTTGAATCGATGTCGATACCATTTCAACATTCAATCCTTCTTTTACTCTATCAGCTAATGCATGAACAAAATAGAATACAGTTGAACCTGTCCCTAACCCAACGATCATACCATCTTTTACATAATCTACAGCTTTTTTACCAACAACTTCTTTTAGATTCATTTCGGTTCCCCTCTTTATGTATATGTTACTTTTAAATTATTTATATTCTACTAATAGATATTTCTTCTTACCACGTCTAAGTACTGTAAATCCATCTTCTAGTCTGTCTTTACCTTCTACAACATATTCTAAATCTGTAACTTTATCCCCATTCACATAAACAGCACCATTGTTTACATCTTCACGTGCTTGACGTTTTGATTGAACTAGATTACTTTCAACTAAGAAATCTACGATATTGTATTCTTTTTTATCTAATTCAGATTTTGGCATTCCCTTAACAGCTGCTTTTAATTCATCATGAGTTAGTTCTTTAATGTTTCCTGAGAATAATGCTTTTGTAATGTTTAATGCACTTTCTAATGCTTTTTCACCGTGAACAATTTTCACCATTTCTTCAGCTAATGCTTTTTGAGCTAGACGTAAGTGTGGTTCTTTTTCTGAACTTTCTCTTAATACTTCGATTTGGTCTTTTTCTAAGAATGTGAATTTTTTAAGAGCCGGTACTACTTCTGTATCCGCAGTGTTAAACCAGAATTGGTAGAATTCATATGGTGTTGTTTGTTCTGGATCTAACCATACTGCACCTCCAGTAGATTTACCAAATTTAGTTCCGTCAGATTTAAGCATCAATGGAATAGTAAATCCATATGCTTCAACATCCCCACGAAGTTTTCTCATTATTTCTAGACCAGTAGTAATGTTACCCCATTGGTCAGAACCACCAATTTGTAATTTAACATTGTGGTGTTCGTTTAAGTATGCATAGTCTATACCTTGTAAAATAGTATAACTGAACTCTGTAAATGATAACCCATTATCCAGACGGCTTGAAATTGAATCTTTCGCTAATAAGTAATTAATGTTTACTAATTTTCCATAATCACGTAAAAATTCAATCATAGATAGTTTTCCTAACCAGTCAAGATTATTTACGAATTCGATATTGTCATCTCCACGGAAAATATTACGAAGTTGCGCTTCAAGACGACGAGCGTTATCTTCGATTACTTCAAGGCTTTGTAATTGACGTTCTTCGCTTCTTCCTGATGGATCTCCGATAATACCAGTTCCTCCACCTACTAAAATAACAGGTTTATGTCCATGTTGTTGAAATCTTTTTAATGTTAAAAATGGAAGTAAGTGTCCAATGTGTAATGAGTTTCCTGTTGGATCTGTACCACAGTATATCGATACACTTTCTTTTTCTAATAATTCTTTTATTCCTTCTTCATCTGTTTGTTGATAAACTAAGTCTCTATATTTTAAATCTTCTAATAATTTACTCATTAAAATGCCTCCATATCAATTTTTATACACTTACTTCAATTATAACATATTTTTATTTTTTGTTTTATCTTTTTCTAATATTTTTAACGATAAATTCTATTCTAAGCCTTGCATATAATTTACTACTTTATATTAAATTATGGTATAATGTAGCTAATAGTATGCAATCTAAGGAGATTACAATGAAAATTAAGAAGATACTAACTTCTATGACGCGAGCCATACTTCTTTCTATTGGATTACTAATTAGTTTAGGTGTGGGGCTTGCTATCGGGTATGTGGGTGGCTTAGTTAAAGATCAACCTGTCTTAACCCAAAAAGAAATGAAAGAACAAATAAATAACATTAGTAAGAACAGTGAAGTTTATTTCGGAAGTGGTGAAAAATTAGGTACAATCAACTCCGAATTAATTAGAAAAACTGTTACTTATGAAAATCTAGGAGACAATGTCAAAAATGCAATAATTGCGAGTGAAGACTCTAACTTCTACTCTAATAGCGGAATTAATATTTTTGCTATACT
>CALIWM010000275.1:0-2770 GCA_938046645.1 uncultured Gemella sp.
CTCTTGAAAGATCATCATAACCACGTTTGACATTTTTGTAAAAATCTAGACTTTCTTGATCCATTCGGTTATTGTCATCTCTGTTTTTTGTACGTGCTAGCCCAACTTCAACATCTACACAGAAATATAGTGTCAAATCGGGTTCAAGATTATCAGTTGCATATGCATTTATATCTAAAATATCTTGTTTAGAAAGTCCTCGACCGTAAGATTGATAAGCAACCGAACTATCTACAAAACGATCACAAATTACAACATATCCTTCATTTACATGTGGTAATATTTTTTTTACGATATGATCGCGTCGGCTAGCACAAAAAAGTAAACTTTCAGTTTTAGCGTCGATATCATTTGAACTATCAAAAAGTAGTTCTCTGACTTTCTCACTAAACTCTGTTCCTCCAGGCTCACGTGTCGTTATTACTTTATATCCCTTTTCTTTCAAATACTCTGTAGCAAAGTTGATAAAGCTCGTTTTACCTGAACCATCTGAACCTTCTACTGTTATGAATTTACCTTTCATTTGAATAACCTTTCTTCTATTGTAATTACTTATTCATAAATTGAGAAATTCTTTCAACAGCTTCTTTTATATTCTCCATGCTTGTTGCATAACTAATTCTAAAGAAGTCATTGTATGCTTTCCCAAATGCTGTCCCAGGGATAACCCCAACACGAGCTTCTTTTGCTAATAATTTACAAAACTCCATCGCACCTAACTCACGGTATTTCGCTGGAATTTTAGCGAAAATATAAAACGCTCCATCAATTTCAGGAATTTCAAAACCTAATTCACGAAGTCTTGGAACCATATAATCTTTTCTTTCTCTATACGTTTCAATCATATGATTATTATATTTATCTACATTTTCATCTGTTAATGCTACTACAGCGGCGTCTTGAACAAATGTTGGAGCTCCTGATACTGTAAACAGATGGAAAACCCCGATTTTTCTAATCATCGCTTGAGGAGCTGCGACAAAACCAATACGCCATCCTGTCATAGCATGAGATTTTGATAATCCACTGATTAGAACTGTTTGTTCTGGAATAAACTCAGCTAGAGATGTGTGTTTATAGTTATATGTAATATCTCCATAAATTTCATCACTAAGTACAAAAATATCATATTTTCCTAATACATCAGCAATTTCCTTAACCTCTTCTCTTGTATAAGAAACACCACTTGGATTATTTGGGTAGTTAATTAAAATTGCTTTTGCATCTTTATTCTCTTCTAGTGCTTTTTCTAAATCACTTGGGCGAACTTTAAAACCATTATCAGCTGTGTCAATAAATTTAATATTACATTTATTTAGTATACCTACACCCTCATATGCTGAAAAATATGGTGTCACTACTAAAATAGTATCCCCTTGATTTGTAATAGCGGAAATTGTATGTTCTATTGCTGCAGAAGCACCTATTGTTACAATAACCTCATCAGAACTGTATTTCAAATTATATCTTTTTTCTAAATTTTTTGCCCATGCTGCTCTTAATGGCTCAATACCATTATTTACCGAGTAGTGAGTTCTATTATTATCTAAAGCAACTTTCGCAGCTTCTTTAACCTCTTCAGCAGTGTCAAAGTCTGGCTCTCCTAACGTTAACTTGATAATCCCTTCAATAGTTGAAGCAAATGCATCAAATTCCCTAATTGGTGATCCTGTAAGATTCGCTAATGATGTGTTAAATTTGTTTTCTAATGATTTTTTAATATCCATATATCTATCTACCTTCCTCTATAATTAGGTACATTGTTAATATAACATTTCTAATATTGTAACATATTTTCAAAAAAAATTAAATTAGTATCTTAAAAATATAAAAGGGAAATATTAACAATGATTACATAATATTTTATAGTATTTTCATTAATTTTTCAAGATGAAATATCGGATACTTTTTATAAAAATTCAGAAAATTCTTAGAAAAGTATTGAAAAATGATTTAATTAGTAATATAATATTTCTAACACATTTAAAAATTAATTGTTTTAAAAGATAAGGAGAAATATAATTATGACAAAACTAACAGTAAATGATATCAGAGTAGAACTTACAACTACTCCAAAAGAAAAAACACCCGATGATAAACTAGGATTTGGTACAGTCTTTACTGACCATATGTTCGTTATGGATTGGTCATCTGATAAAGGTTGGTATGATCCACGTATCGTACCTTACGGACCTATCCCAGTTTCACCTGCTCTAAACGTATTACACTATGGACAAAGTGTTTTCGAAGGTATGAAAGCTTACAACGCTAATGGAGAAGCAGTTTTATTCCGTCCAGAACAAAACTTCAAACGTTTAAATAAATCTTCTGACCGTATTGCTTTACCTGAGCTAGATGAAGAATTCGCATTAGCTGCTCTTAAAAAATTAATCTCTATCGATAAAGAATGGATTCCTAAATCAGAAGGTACTTCTTTATACGTTAGACCGTTCCTATACGGTGCTGAAGAAGCTCTAGGTGTTCATCCAAATAACGAAGTTAAATTCGTAATTATCTTATCACCATCAGGAAGTTACTTCAAAGCAGGATTACAACCAAACAAAATCTTCGTAGAACACGAATATGTACGTGCAGTTCGTGGTGGATTCGGATTTGCTAAAACAGCAGGTAACTATGCTGGATCTCTAAAAGGTCAAAAGAAAGCACAAGAACTTGGTTACTCTCAATCACTATGGTTAGATGGAGTTGAGCAAAAATACATCGAAGAAGGTGGAGCTATGAATATCTTCTTCAAAATTGATGGTACATT
>CALIWM010000276.1:0-5523 GCA_938046645.1 uncultured Gemella sp.
CCTATATTGGTAATCGATTTATAAATCTCACCATGAACTTTTATTTTCGTAATATAAACCCCGTTAGTTTCTGGTAAAAGATACTTTTCTGATAATTGAAGGTTGGCAGTTGGGAAATTAATAGTTCTTCCTAGCTGTCTTCCCTTTACTACAAGACCAGAAATTGAATAATATCTTCCTGAATATTCTCTATACTTTTGGAACTCTCCATCTCGAACAAATTTCTTTAGTACTGTCGTAGATATTTTTTCTCCTGCAATCATTTGCTCTTCTTGAACAACAACATCTATTCCATTTTCACTTATTAAATCTGGTGTCCCCAATCCTTTATTTCCAAATCTGTAATCGAATCCGCAAAATACCTTATCTACATTTAACTCTTTTAAAATAAATTCTATAAAATCTTCTGCAGATAAATTTTGCAATTTTTCATTAAATTCTAAATAATAAACTTCATCAACACCTAAACTTTCTAATAACTCATTTTTTTTATTTATTGGTGTCAATAACTCCTCACTCGTTTTTCCAAAATATTCTTTTGGGCTCTTATCAAGTGTTATAACAATTGACTTATAATCTCCAATAGCTGCACCTACTGCTCCGCAGATAATCTTCTGATGGGCATTATGAATACCATCAAAAAAACCTAAAGCAGCTACTCTTCTTACATTATCTTTTTTTATTTCACTAATATCTGAAATATTAAATATTTCCATCTTCATCTACCTACTCTATTATTTTTGGAAATGTCGTTTTTACTGATAACAATTCATCATCTTTATCTTTCAAATGATATATTGCTATCGCTTCATTTTCATAAGTAAAAACTATTCCATCTGTAAAATCATGATCCGGAAATTGATTTTTTCTAAATCTCAAACCATTCATTACTTGTTTCGCTCTAAATTTCGGTATTTCAACAAATTGAAACTCCTCAAGAGCATATTCTTTTCTTAAAAGACTTTGTTCCAAACTTCCTTCTTGAACTTTTTGTTCAACTTCTGATAACTTCAAGCAGTTTTCCAAAGTTATTTCACCGCTTCTAGTTCTTGTTAACTTACTCATCGTACTAGGTAAGTTTAATTTTTCACCAATACTTGTGGCTATAGTTCGTACATATGTTCCTTTACCACAGCTTATATCAATTGAAAAATAAAATCTGTCATCTTTATAATATTCACTATTTTCTATAAATGAAATGTTATAAATATTTACTTTCCTAGTTGGAATTTCTACATCAAATTGACCTTTTCTAGCGTACTCATATAGTTTTCTACCATTAACTTTAATTGCAGAATATATCGGTGGAGTCTGTTCTATTTCTCCAATCATAGATGATAAAATGTCTTTTATCTCCTCAATGTTAATATTGCTGACTTTACAATGATCTACTATTTCACCTGTAAGATCTTCAGTTGTAGTCTTAAGACCTAGGCAAACTTCAGCTCTATAGCTTTTCCCTAAATCCATAGCATAATCACTTACTTTTGTAGCTCCACCAAGCAACAGTAATAATACTCCATCAACTTCAGGATCTAGTGTACCAGAGTGCCCAATTTTTTTCATTTGAAGAATTTTTCTTGCTTTAAAAACAACATCGTGACTTGTAATTCCGCGTTCCTTGTAAATTGGTAAAATACCTTCAAACATTATTTCTTATCCTCTTTTTTCAAACAATCCGGACACAAACCATAAACCTCAAATTTATGACCATCAATTTGATAACCTTTCAATTCTTCTATTTCTAGATTATCACATACATGGACATGAATTATTTTTGCTTTACCACAACTCAAACATATATGGTGGTGGTGATGGTGATCAGTTTCTAAACATCCAATTTTAAAATATTTCTCACCTTTTATTTCAGTTGTTTCTAACATTCCTAGTTCTTCATAAGTACTTAGATTTCTATAGATTGTATCAAAACTAAGGCCAGGATACATCTTACCAAGAGTCTCAGAGACATATTTTGCATTTATATATCTATCCTCATTTACTAATAGCTCAACCATAGCTTTTCTCTTCTCAGTATATTTATATCCTTTTTCTTTTAAAAGTTTCATTATCTTATCAACTTTTTCTTCTGATATTTTCATAGGTAACCTCCTGTACTAACTATTTTTTAAAGTCTACAAACGTCTTATTTCTTAACATTGCAATCTCATCTTTATACGGTGCAATATCTTTCTTTTCTCCATACCAAGGTGTTTCTAAAATTTTAGGAATATTAGCAAACTCATCTAAGTGTACAATCCTATTAATTGCATCAAATCCAATACCACCATATCCGATATTTTCATGACGATCTTTATGTGCACCTAATGTATTTTTACTGTCATTAATATGTAGGACTTGAATTCTATCTAATCCTACTATCTTATCAAATTCAGTAAGTACACCATCCAAATCATTAACGATATCATACCCACCTTCAAAAACGTGACAAGTATCAAAGGTAACAGTTAATTTCTCATTTAATTTAACTCCATCAATAATTTGAGCAATTTCATCAAATGTTCTTCCACATTCACTACCTTTTCCTGCCATTACTTCTAGAGCGATATTAGGTTTCATATCTTTTGTTAAAACTTCATTTAATCCTTTAACAATACTTGCTATACCTACATCAGCTCCAGCCTTAACGTGTGATCCTGGGTGGAGAACAATATTTTTAGCACCAATTTTTTCAGTTCTTTCGATTTCTAACCTTAGAAAATCAACCGCAAGTTGGTAAATATCTGGTTTAATAGTGTTTGCTAAATTAATAATATACGGTGCATGTACAACAATATCACTTATATTTTTTTCTTTCATTAGCTTATGAGCTTCTTTAATACGTAGTTCATCTATCGGTTTTCTTCTAGTATTTTGAGGAGCTCCTGTATAAATCATAAATGTGTCACTATTGTAACTAGCCGCTTCTTTAACAGAACCAAGCATCATTTCTTTTCCAGACATTGATACATGAGATCCAATTTTCAAGTTCTTCATTACTTACCTCTGTTTGCTTTGTTACTACGTTTAGCAAATTTTCTTCTTTCTTTTTGTTTAAGTTTATCCATTTTATATTTATATTTTTTCTTATAACCTGGTTTAACTTTTTTAGAAACTTTTACTTTTGATTTCAGTTTCTCGGTTAAGTTATGGTCAGCTACGACTTTCTTTCTACTTTGACGTTTGTTTCTATCTTTAGCTTCAACGAATTCACCATTTCTAATATCTTGGTGATTAAATTCAATTCCACGTTTTTCTAAATCTTGTAATTTTTCTTCATCTTTATTGTTGTAAATTGTAATACAGTCTCCACTTAATCCTGCACGTCCAGTACGTCCTGCTCTATGGATAAAGAAATCTAAATCATTAGGAATATTGAAGTTAATTACATGACTCACTCCTTCAATGTCAATTCCACGACTCATTAAATCACTAGCTACAACATAAGTGAAATCTAAGTTGTTAATTCTTCTTTGCATTTGTTTACGTTCACGTGGCGTTAAATCTCCGTGTAGAACACCTACATTTAATCCTTTTGAAATAAGATAGCTGCTAACTTCTTCAACTTCAGTTTTCTTATTAGCAAAAATAAGTGCTAAATATGGATTAATAACTGTAGTAATTTCGTGTAATTTTTCTAAACGTGATGAACTTTTCTCTGGAATTAAAATATATTCAATTTTTCCAAATTTTGCATTATCAACTTCGATATACTGTGCATTTTTCAGGTATTTTTTTAAGAAGTGATTCATTTGCGTTGGTATAGTTGCTGAGAATACTAAAAATTGACAATTTTCCGCTGCTCTTTTAGAAATTTTATCAACATCTTCCATGAATCCTAAATCAATCATCATATCACATTCATCAATAACAAGACTCTCAACTTCTTTAATAGCTAAGGCACTTGATTTATCTAATTCTAACACACGTGTTGGTGTACCTATAATAATATGTGGAGCATTAGATACTCTTTCAATATCTCTATTTAAATCTTGTCCACCGATACATAGTGTAATTTTAATATCTTCTTCGCTAAAGCTAGCTATATGTAACGCCATGTCATATAATTGTCTAGATAGTTCCCTTGTTGGTGCTAAAATTATACTCTGTGTTTTTTTCTTAGTTACATCTAATTTACTAAAAATTGGTAGTAAGAAAGAGTGACTTTTCCCACTTCCCGTTTGTGATTTTGCTACTATATTTTTCCCTTTTAATACTGGTGAGAATACTCTCTCTTGAATTTTTGTTGGATTATCGAATCCTAAATCTATTACTGCCTTATTTACAAATTCATTAAATTTATATTGTTCAAATGACTTTGGTAACATTTAAAATCTCCTTTACTATTTCTCTATTATTCTTACGTGGTCTTTTCTATCAGTCCACAATCTCCTGCGTGAATTAATTTATAATAACGATTCTTGTTTCACGCCATAATAAACCATCTTTTATTATACTATAAATGCATAGAATTGGCTATAAAAAACAATGTTTTCTTATCTATTATGCGTTTTTTATGACTATTATTTTAAACTTAAATGAAAAAAAGTAATTCAGAAAATATTTTTACAATCTTCTAAATTACTTTATATTATTATTTTACAATATCAATTCCTGAACTTGTACCTAATCTTTCTGCTCCAAGATCAACATATTTTTGTGCAGTTTCTTTATCTCTAACTCCACCACTTGCTTTAACCTTTGCATTGTCACCTACAACTGATTTCATTAATTTTACATCTTCATAAGTTGCCCCACCAGTTCCAAAGCCAGTAGAAGTTTTGACAAAGTCTGCTTTAGCAGCAAGCGATAACTCACAAGCTTTAACTTTTTCTTCATCAGTTAAATAACAAGTTTCAATAATAACTTTTAATACATTATCTCCAATTGCCTCTTTTATTTGACGGATTTCATTTTCAACGAATTCAAACTCTCCGTCTTTTAATTTGGCAACATTGATAACCATATCTATTTCGCTTGCTCCATTTTCTACTGCATCTTTAGCCTCGAAAACTTTCGCAGCAGTAGTCATTGCACCTAATGGAAATCCTACTACAGCCGCAACTTTAACATCAGTTCCTTGTAAAAGATGTTTAGCATCTGCAACATAACAACCATTAACACAAACACTATAAAATTCATGTTCAATAGCTTCTTCACATAGTTTTTGAACATCAGCACTACTTGCCGTAGCTTTTAAGATTGTATGATCGATATATTTATTTAATCCCATTTTTTACCTCTATTCTATTACTTCTAATATATTTTTAATATTTTCTATTTTTTCTTGTCCAATTACATAGGCATCTAAGACCATAGCTCTACTTGATTGAACATTTTTTTCATCGTTAAAGTAAATTTCAGCAATAACTTCACCTTTTTCCACTTTATCTCCGACTTTTTTCTTAAGCTCGATTCCCACAGCATGATCAACCTCATCTTCTTTTGTAGCTCGACCAGCCCCAATAACCATCGCTGCCTTGCCAATTTCCTCTGCTTTGATTTTTGTTACAAAACCTTCTTCTT
>CALIWM010000277.1:0-5215 GCA_938046645.1 uncultured Gemella sp.
TATAAGTAAACCTCGTCTTTTGTTTTATTCGTTATAATTATTGATTATTCTATGGTTTTCTCTAGCTTTTTTTCTACGTTTTTTCCAAGTATTCGCAGAAAAGAATACTATTAGTGGCATTAATTCCAAACGTCCTAGTAACATTGATACAGATAAAATAATTTTTGTAAAGTACGGTATTTCTGAAAAGTTACTCATCGGACCATAGTGATTAAATGCTGGTCCAGCATTACTAATTGATGTGACAGTTAAAGAAATTGCATCCTCAAAGTCATTAATTTGGAATGTTATTAGGAATAAAATAATAACATACACAAAGCCAAATAATAGCAGATAGTTAGATAATGGTGTAGTATCTTTTACTATTTTTCCATCTATTTTGAACATAGTAATCTTTCTTGGATTTAGAGCTTTACTTATACTTTGCTTTGCATTTTTTACAAAGAAGATTAATCGTGGAATCTTAATTCCACCTGCAGTACCACCAGTACAACCACCAACGATCATAAGAATAAGTATTATCATTTTAGAAAATACTGGCCAAATATTAAAATCATTGTAGGTAAATCCTGTAGTTGATACAACTGATGAAACGGTAAAGAATACATCTAGTAAGCTATGGTTAGGTGTATCATATGAACGATAAATATCTAAAAACATTATTATAGAAAGTATAGATATCATTCCAAAAAACCATCGTAATTCTTCACTTTTTAGTACTTTAAAGTATCTTTTAAAAACTATAAAATATATTAAGCTAAGATTCATAGAGAATATTAGCATAAAAATAGCAATAACAATTGTAATATAAGTGCTATTATAATATGCGATACCAGCGTTTCTTACAGCAAAACCTCCAGTTCCCGCTGTAGAAAATGCGAGATTAATACTATCGAAAACTCCGATTCCACCTAGCAACAATAGGAAGAATAATATGATTGTTAATACAATATAAATACCATAAAGATATATAGCAGTTTGCTTCATTGATGATACCACTTTACCAAAATATGGGCCAGGAACTTCTGCCTTAGCTATATGGATGGTGTGTGGAGATCGTGGAAGAATTGCAAGTGCAAAGACGATAACCCCCATACCTCCTATAAAGTGTGTAAAACTACGCCAGAATAGTAGACTCTTGGATAGAGATTCAATGTCCTGTAATATACTTGAACCTGTAGTCGTAAACCCACTAACTGTCTCGAATAAACTGTCAATATAGTGTGGTATTTCTCCTGATAAAAAGAAGGGAAGGGCCCCTAATAGAGAAAAGATAACCCATGTTAAAGTTACTATTACATATCCTTCTCTCTTGTAGAAATCACGTTCAGTTACATCTTTTGTAAAATAATGCATTACTAGTGATAATACAAAGCATACAATAACTGTACTAAAAAAAGAAAGTGTAATGCGAGGAGGTTCCTCATAAATTAATGATACGATTGTAGGGAGAATTAATAGTGCGGCTAACATTTTCCCTACGACGTTAAAAACCATTTTAAAATTCATAGGTTACCTCCTTGCAAGAATATCATCGATATGTTCAAGTTTATTTCCATAACTTACAACAACAACATTATCATTTACTTTAATTTCGTCTTCACCATTTGGGAAGATTTGTTTATTATTACGAATGATAAATGCTATAAGCATGTTGTCATTTATAGCTAAATCTTTAAGCTTAGTTCCTATGACTTTAGCATTGTCACTTGTTATTTTAAACTCTATAACTTCAGCTTTATTATTAGCTATACGATAGTAACTTTCTATATCAGAAGATCTACTACATTGTAAAGATTTTGTGTATTTTTTTATTATATTCCCAACTATTTCTTTTGGTGTGATGTATGAATATTGACCGATATCTTCGGCTATTTGTTTAAGAGATGCACGATTAACTTTAGCAACAGTTTTCTTAATACCAAGTTTATGTGCATATAGATTAATTATTATATTCTCTTCATCCAGACCAGTAAGAGAAATACAACTATCAAATGTTTGGATACCTTCTTCAATTAAAGTATCACGATCGCTGCCGTCAGCCCAAATAACATCGATTTCTGGGAAGGTTTCACTTAGAGATATGGCTTTTTCTTTATCAATTTCGATAACTTTAGTATAGAATGATACTTTTTGTAAAAATTCAACTAAGTAGTGAGCAATTTTCCCTGCACCTATAATTAAAGAAGATGTTACCTTTTTCTCAAGATTTTCTTTATTTCCTAATAACCTGTAGAAGTTTTTTAGATTCTTATTAGAAGCGGTGATATGAACTTTATCTCCAACTTCAAAAATATAATTACCACGAGGTACGAAGACATTACCTTTTCTCTCAACTAAACAAACCAATGATGGGAAATCAATGTATTTTTTACTTTCTATTAGAGATACACCATTGAGAATGCTGTTCTCATTAATTATTACTTCTAAGATATTGAATTTATTGTTAGAAAAACTTTCTACTTTTATTGCTGTTGGATACTTCAGCATATAGAAAATCTGTTTAGCTGCTTCGTATTCTGGATTGACCATAAGATCTATTCCTAGAGATTGCTTTATAAACTCTTTTGTCTTAGAATATTCTGGGTTACGTATTCTCGCAATTGTATATTTTGCTCCAATCTGTTTAGCTGCTATGCACGAAATCATATTAATTTCATCACTAGTAGTAACAGATATAAACATATCGGCGTTAGCTGCATCAGCTTCTAATAATATGTCAGAATTCGCACCATTACCTACTAATCCTTTAATATCATATGTTTCAACGAGCTTTTCAACACGTCTTTCATTTGTGTCGATAATTGTCACTTCATCAAATGTGTTAGAAAAATCAGTGCAAAGAAGTTCACCGACTTTACCACCACCGACTATAATTACTTTCACTTTAATACTCCTTTTTTAAATGATATCCATATTATAACCTAAAACCTAATAAAATGCTATAATCTTATAATTTTGTATTTATTTAGTAATAATATTGAATGGTTTTTACTGTTTGTTTTATATAATTAAGATATTAGAATTTACTATAATTGATAAAGAAAAGAGATAATGATTTAATCAAGTATTTTTTTAAATACTTGAAACTATGGGTAAAACTATTATAGTATAAATTATTAAATTTAGAAGATTATTAATTTATACTATATTCATAGTCAAAATAAAAAAATAATAGATTAGTTGTTTTTATAGTTAGTGTACTTCTATAAATATTTAAACAAACTATATTAAAATAAATTAGTTTATGATATAATTAATGTTGGGAAATAATCTTTTCATTTTATTCTTAATTATTAAATTATAAAAAGGAGGAGAAAGGTGGCAAGGATATCTAAACAAGATATTGATTATATTTTTGATAATATTGATATAGTCAGTCTAGTTAGTGAATACGTTAAATTAGAAAAAAGAGGACAAAATTATTTAGGTTTATGTCCGTTTCATAATGAGAAAACACCATCGTTTACTGTTTCTCCGGAGAAAAAAATAGCCCATTGTTTTGGATGTGGTAAAGGTGGAAATATCTTTCAGTTTGTATCACTGATAGAAAATATTACATACAATCAAGCAATCGCTAAACTAGGAACAAGGTTAGGACTAGATTTAGAGTCAAATGATAATAAAGAAGCTAGTTACGATTTAAACAATGAATTGGATATAATGTACTATGGGCACAGACTTTTAGCAGATTATTATAGTTATATTCTGCTAAATACAAAAGAAGCGGAAGATGCGCTTAAATATTTATTAGATAGGGGATTAAGTGAAGATGTTATTAAACACTTTAATCTTGGCTATGCTCCTCGAGATAACAATATTGCTTTAAACTTTTTTAATTCGAATAAGATTAATTTGGATTTAATGGTTGAAGCGGGATTACTAGGAAAAAATGATAATGGAGATTATTATGATGTCTTTAAAGATAGAGTAATGTTCCCTATAAAGAATAATCAAAATCAAGTTGTAGCATTTTCGGGAAGAACAATGTCTTCGGATAAGAGTGTTCCGAAATACTACAATACGCATGAGACGAAAATTTTTGAAAAAAGAACAGTTTTATACAATTTTTCAGATGCACGTTCATTTATAGCTAAAGAAAATGAAGTGATTTTATGTGAAGGATATATGGATGTTATTAAGGCTCATCAAAATGGTATGAAGAATGCTGTCGCATTGATGGGTACAAACATAGATAATAATAAATTAAAAGAAGTTTTATCACTCGTAACAAAAATAACACTAAGTTTAGATAATGATGAAGCGGGATCGAAAGCTCAGATAGAGATTGGAAACAGAATCATTCAAACAACTGACAATGTCTATAAGTTGAAATTTTCAGGTGCGAAGGATTTAGATGAATTTTTAACTGAAAAAAATATTAAAAATCCTGATTTTGATGTTGAAAATTATTTAAGAAATAATAAAGAACACTTTATTAATTATAAAATTGAATATTGTAAAAATGATTCCAAATCAAATATAGAACAACGTATCAAATATAAAAACGAAATACTTGTTAATATTGCTTATGTAGAAGATGAATCATTAAAATATATATTGCTTACTAATTTGGCAGAGGAGTTCGGAATCGAACGACAAGTTCTTCTTAAAGAATTAAGTAAAGTGAATGTGAAAAGAAAGAAAGCAGCAGTAGAGTGGGTGGCGCCGACAAACCCCGAACTGTTGTTTAGAACAACAAATTACGACAAGAAAATGTGTAAATTATTTAAATACTTTTTTGTCGACAGATCATTATTTGTAGAAAAATATAACGATTTAGAAAAATGTCAATTTCCTCAAGAAGCTTTTGTGAATTTAATGGATTATTTGGTAATCTATTACAATAATAATTTAGAATTCCATATCCATAAATTTATTCACAGCATTGAGGATGATGAAGTAGTAAGGCTTGCAACATACATAGATGAAACAGATTTTCTAATTGAAGAAAATCCAACAGTTGATGTTGTAGGTGATTATATAAGCTATTTTTCAAATAAAGAAATGACGTTAAAAGAAATAAAAGATAGACTTAGAGTGGCTATTCAAGAAATGGATACTGAAGCCCAAAAAGAATTACTATTAAAGTTAAAAAAATATAAGAAATAGAGGAGAAGAACATGGCTAAGAAAGCAAAAGATTTTGAAACAATAAAAAAAGAATTGTTAGAAAAAGGTAAAAAACAGGGTGAATTAACTCAAGAAGAGATTGT
>CALIWM010000278.1:0-5215 GCA_938046645.1 uncultured Gemella sp.
AGTTGTGGGATTACACGGGATTGGTTATGGTGTAGATGAAATGATACAAGGATTTGCTGTTGCTATTAAGATGGGAGCAACAAAACGTGATTTCGATAATACAGTAGCGATTCACCCAACTGGTTCTGAAGAATTTGTAACAATGAGATAATTTTATAAAAAAATGATTGGCCTTTTCCTAGGTCAATCATTTTTTTCTTGACATTCTATTTTTATAGGAGTATTCTGAGGGTGGGAGGGGATAATAATGAAAAAATTTTTAAAAATAATAATTATTGCAATATTAACTATGCCGATTGCAACAGGTTGTGTTAGATTCAGTAAAGAGGATAAAGAAACTAATGCTCCAAAAGAATCTTCTTATAAAGTCTTTAGTGAATGGATTGGGAAGAAAGGGATAGATAGTATTAAAATTAACACATCGAAAAACAATGTCAAAATTTATTATCACGATAATGAGACGATTTTAATACAAGGAAGATACAAAGGAAATTATAAGTATTTTATAGATAATAATTTATTAAATATTACTGCTTTCGCAGAGGAATTAGGTGATAATAGCCTTAATGTATATCTTCCTAATAAAGTATATAAAAATATAAGTCTGGAAAACAGAGATGCAACTTCTAAAATATTTGTAAATGTAGAAAATTTAATCATTAGTAGTAATGATGAGGTTGTAGTTGATGAAGCTGAGATAGGTAATCTTAAAATCACTACTGATAATAAGAAGGTACAGATTACAAAGGATACTATAAATAAAGCGATTATTGAAACTAAAAATAATACAAAAATTATAGTAGACCAAACAAAGGTAAATTCTATGAATTTAACCACAGAATCTGGAGATATTTTCGCAAAAATTAAAGGAAATAAACAAGATTATCAAATTAATTATAGTAAAAATACAGCTGACTCTAAAGATAAACAAATAACAGCAGTTTCAGATAAAGGAAAAATTGAAATTAGTTTCATTTAGAATAGAAAAATAGTAAAAAAAGAAGAGATGGATTTTAATATGTCCATCTCTTTAGTTTTAAAATTTCCCATTTTTTATGAAATTTTCTAGTTTTCTTCTATCATTATCACTCATGCGGATATGCCTATTTTTTAATTCACGAGAATTGTGATTTTTTGTTATTTTAGAAACACTTTGTTTTCTATCTTTTAATTCTTTTATAAACATGTGACAATCTCTTAGAATGGCTCCATAGCCAAGTGTTGTATCACGTTCATCGTTATCATCACTTACAACTATGATATCCACAAAGTGATCGATTCTTAATTCTCGAGTTTTTCTTTCTATCCATTGATCAGCACGTTCTCCAGTTTTTGTATAGACAATACTGATAGGTGGTTCTTCTTTAATATATTCTTTTGAACGTGTTAGATAAGCGTCGAATACGCAGTAAACAATATAATTGTTTCCACCTGCATATTCGCGAAGCATATCAATTAGAATGTCTCGTTCGGTAGGAAAGGTAGAGCTTTTTATTAAGTTATATTCTTTCATACGAAAAAGTAGATTATAACCATCAATAAATAAATATTGTTTTTTCATAAAAAAGCCTCCTTTGTAAATTTAATTAATTACTTTCCTCATATCTACATGCTCAATACCCGCATCTAAATATATTTTATCATTAACTCTGTTGTAACCTAATGATTCATAGAATTTTTCAGCTTGAATTTGAGCACTAAGTTCGATAATTATTTCTTTTTTTAGAATTTGTTTGGCTATGTTTTCGCAGCCAATGATAACTTCATGGCCAATTCCACGTCCACGGTATTCTCTGCCGATAGCGACACGTCCGATGTGAATAACGTCTTTATCCATGTCGATAAGACGTGCGACTCCGATGAGTTTATCACCATTAAAGTATCCAATATGAACAGTATTCATACTGTGATCTTTGTCATCAAGTTCGAGTTCCACTGGAACATTTTGTTCTCTAACAAATACTTCAATACGAAGAGCAAAACCAAGGTTGAGCTCTTCTTTAGATTCTAATATTTTAATCATTAGATTTTATTCTTTCATACATAATAATTCCAGCAGCTACAGAAGCATTTAAGCTTTGTATTTTTCCTAACATTGGCAGGTGATATAAGAAGTCACATTCATTAGTAACAACTTTGCTCATTCCTTCACCTTCATTACCGATTACAATAGCTAGTGGTACATCTTTTGCAATTTTTGTATAATCTTCAGAACGTTCTGCTAGTGTAGTTCCAGCAATCCAGAACCCTTTTTCTTTTAGCTTTTTAATAGCATCAGTTAGGTTTGATACACGGATAACAGGCATGTGTTCAATTGCTCCTGCAGAAGCTTTAACTGCAGTTTGGCTAACCACAGCAGCACGACGTTTAGGGATGATTATTGCTTTAACACCACTTGCTTCAGCAGTTCTAATTATTGCTCCAAGATTGTGCGGATCTTCTATATGATCTAAAATCAAAAGTGTAGTATCCTTATTAATTTCTAGGTTATTTACTACTTCATCAAGTTCAAAGTAAGAGTATGGTGCAACATAGGCGATAACTCCTTGGTGACGTTCAGTAGTAGAATTATCTAGTTTACGTTTTGGAACTTCTTGACAAATGATTTTTTTCTCATTAGCAATAGCAAAAATAGATTTTAATCTTCCTTTTTCAATTCCCTCTTGGAATAGAATTTTATTTATTTCACGTCCTGATTTAATTGCTTCTAATATAGCATTACGACCAGCAATGACTTCTTTATCTAAATCAACATCAGAAGTATGAACTTGAGGTTTTTGTTCTTTGTTTTTCAGTCTTAATTCTTTATAGTGTTTATTGTTTTTCTTCATATAATCTAATTATGTAGTTAAACATTTCCTCCAATCTTTCAAAGTTTTTTTCTAAATATAAATAACCAAATACTGCCTCTAAACCTGTAGCAAGTTTATATTCCATAATGCTTGCGTTCTTTGCTTTAGAGTTGTTTTTTTGATTTTTTGCACGGTTATAAATTTTTTCTTCTTGTTCTGTTAATATACTATTACTTAGTATGTTTTCCATAAAGCTTGCTTGTGCTCTTGCTGATACGATAGTAGAGACTGTTTTGTGAAGATCATTTATTTTTCCTAAGTGATTTTTCATAACGTATTCTCTACTCATTATATCGTAAATACTGTCTCCAATGTAGGCAAGGGTTAGAGCTTGCATTTGGTTTGGGTTAGCGAAGTTTTTTTCAGTAAATTTAAATGTTATATTTTTTTCCATCGTACACCTTGTTTTGTATCTTCTAGGATAATTCCTTGTTCTTTTAAGTCATCTCGAATTTTATCAGCTAAAGCAAAATCACGATTTTTACGAGCTTCTTCACGTTCAGCTATTAAACTTTCGATATGTTCACTATTAAGAGTATTATCTTCTTTTACATTTATTCCTAGAATTGAACTATAAGTTTCGAATGCAGCATTAATTAGTTCTAATGTTTCTTTGTTAACATCTTCTTTTGCTGTGTATGAATTAGATATTCTCACGATTTCATACCATGAAGAAAGTGCGTTTGCTGTGTTGAAATCATCTTGCATATATTCTTCAAATTTATTTAATTCTTCTGTAACTAATGCTACAACTTCTGTATCTAATTTTTCATCAGTCATATCATTATTTAATCTGAATTGTAAGTTTTGATAAGAAGTTTTAATTTTTTCAAAGTTTGTTTTCGCAAGTTCAATATTTTCTAATGTATAGTTAATTGGAGTTCTGTAGTGAACTGTTAACATGAATAGGCGAAGTACCATTGGATCTATTTCCGCAATAATATCTTTTACAAGGCGGAAGTTACCTAAACTTTTACTCATTTTAACATTATCAATATTAATAAAAGCATTATGCATCCAATAGTTGCTAAACGGTGCATAGTTGTGACATTCAGATTGTGCTATTTCATTTTCGTGGTGAGGGAATGTTAAGTCTTGTCCACCAGCGTGAATGTCTATTGTATCACCTAGCGTTTCTTTTGCCATTACAGAACATTCAATATGCCAACCAGGGCGACCTTCTCCAAATGGACTATCCCATTTGACTTCACCAGGTTTAGCTTTTTTCCATAATGCAAAATCTAGAGGATCTTCTTTATGTTCACCGACTTCAATACGAGCACCACTAATTAGGTCATCGATAGATTGTTTACTTAATTTTCCGTAATCTTCTTTCTTACGTGTTCTGAAATAAACATCACCATTAGCTTCGTATGCAAATCCCTCTTCAACAAGTTTTGAGATAAAGTTTATTATTTCTTGCATGTATTCAGTAACTCTAGGGTTTTTTGTTGCTCTCTTACATCCAAGTGCATCATAGTCTTTAAAGAAAGCTGTAATGTATTTTTCAGTTAGTTCACTTGTAGAAATGCCTTCTTCATTACTAGCTTTAATAATTTTATCATCAACATCTGTAAAGTTAGAGATAAAATCTACTTCATAGCCACTGTGTTCTAAATATTTGCGAACTACGTCAAAAACTATTATCGGACGTGCGTTTCCAATATGTATATAGTTATATACAGTAGGTCCACAAACGTACATTCTTACTTTGTTTTCTTCAATTGTTTTTAAAATTTCTTTTTGTTTTGTCAATGTATTATAGAGTTTAATCATAAATAGCTCCTTTTAAAAGGGAGATTCATAAATTAAAAATTAATTATCGTATAAATTAACTAATGAATGACTCCCAAATTTCTTCTAAATCATAATAACTAAAAAAGTCTATTACTTAAATTTTAACACAAAATGCCTATAAAATGAATTATTTCTTAATGTTTTATAAAAGATAATCAATTTTTAATTGTTTTAAATTTATATTTGTATTAAAATATATACATGATAAAAATAAAGGATAAGGGAATCATGAAATTATCAGATACGATTTATACGACGGAGCAACATAAACAATCAAAGAATGTCTTTCTAATAATAATTGGAACAATATTATTCTCTATTTATGCTGGATTACTAATACCTGTAAATAATATTGGAGCAGGTGGTGCATTAGGGTTAAGTTTAGTAATAAACAAACTTACAGGAATAAAAATAGGTACTGTACAATTTATTTTAAATGTTCCATTATTTTATATAGGATATAGATATATTAGCCGTAAGTTCGTAATTCTTACAGGAGTAGTGATAAGTATATCGTCATTTTTAATAAATAATTTACCAAAAATTATCACACCAGTAGATTTAGG
>CALIWM010000279.1:0-8261 GCA_938046645.1 uncultured Gemella sp.
ACGTATTGGACACAATCTCCCGTCGTATCGTAAACGAAGTACAACACATCAACCGTATCGTGTACGATATTACATCTAAACCACCTGCTACAATTGAGTGGGAATAATGTGATAAAGATTTTAAGTTGATATAGATTTTGGATATGTAATTTAAATTTTGGTTAAGAATTTTTTCCAAAGAATATAGTCCGAAAATTGCAATAACAAGTTGAACATTATTAGCTAAATAGTCCATCAGGTCGCATAAGAGTAAATCCTGTCCAGTTCGGCCTCGAAGAGTTCATCCGGTGTTCGGTATCCGAGAAGTTTCCTTGGCAACCCGTTACACCAGAGTTCGACCTGAGCTATCTGCTTATCTGGATAGCTATCAATCCGTTTTCCTTTCGGAATAAACCTGCGAATTAATCTGTTATGCCGCTCCACAGATCCTTTCTCACAGCATATATAGGGATGGGCAAAATAGACCAGTGTTTTACTCAGAGTCTCCAAGTTAGACAGTGTCGAAAACTCGGAACCGTTGTCTGTGGTGGTTGTCTTAAAGACATCATCCCAGTGTTCCTCAAACTGAGAATGAACTGTTGACAGAGCATTCATGACGCCGTTTGGATCACGACCGGGGACACGAATCATCCAGTACTCCCTGGTCTTTCGCTCAATCATGGTTAGTAGGGCATCATCGTTATTATTTTTTGAGCCGATAACGAGATCCGCTTCCTAATGTCCAAACTCCTTGCGGTCATTTACAGATGTCGGACATTCCTCAATGCTACGACCGAGAATTCGCTTGTTTTTATGGAACTGCGATTTTTAGGTGATCTGCGAAGTTTTTTCGGAAGATTAATGTAACCATAAAGTGTTTTTGTACAGACAATCTGATCTCTGGTGAATAATTCATCCTCTAAGGCACGGCCGACATAAGCATCAAGTGACCATCCTTCTTCGAAGAACTTCTGCTCTACAAAAGAGATGAAGTTAGATTTCTCGAAAAAGTCATAGTGCCGGCAGCATGACTGGCGATTTCGCTCATAAGCATCTTGTCCGACAGTGGCTTTGTAACGGAGGATATTTCCTTTGTATAGTGACACAGTTCCGCGCTTGATCTCATTTCTAACGGTGTTCGGTGCGCAGCCGATTTCTTTGGCAATACTGTTAGGGCTCCATCCGTCTTTGAGTCGAGTCCTGAATCAAAACACGGCATTCAAATGTAAGATGGTGTCCTTTTCTGTGCTCATTTGCAGTATAATGTAAGTGGTCCATAGGGATTTTCTCCTTGTGAATGAAGTTTATGCACTTACATTCTACTAAAGGGAGAGCGCCTTATGGACTTTTTGTGTTACTTGTTCAACTTGATTTTACAATCGGCGCAAAGAATATAGTATGACTTTTTTAGATATCATTGAAAAGTATATGTAAGGAAAGGCAGAAATTTATGACATATGGAGTTGTTGATCTGTTTTGTGGTGTGGGTGGATTAACATGTGGTTTTGAAAAAGCAGGTTTAACTGTAGTCGCAGGGTATGATTTAGATGCTACATGTGAATATACATACAGTCATAATAATAATGCAAAATTTATTCATAAGAATATAGAAAATATAGATGGAGAAGAGATAAAAAAACTATTGCGAGGATATGATGTGAAGATCCTTGCTGGATGCGCTCCATGTCAACCTTTTTCGAATCATCAAAAAGATAAACTTAATAGAAAAAAGCATAAAAACTGGAACTTGCTTTATCAATTTGCACGATTAGTTCGGGAGGTTAAGCCTCAAATTGTTTCAATGGAAAATGTTCCGGAGTTGGCTAAGGAACAAGTTTTTATCGACTTTATTAACACATTAAAAGAACAAAATTATTATGTAACGTATAAAGTAGTTAATGCTGCTGATTATGGGGTTCCCCAAAGACGAAAAAGATTATTACTTCTTGCATCAAGTGAAAAGAAAATCAAACTAATTGAGCCTACACATAAAAAAGAAATTACAGTAAGGGATGTAATATTTGGTCTTTCCCATATTGGAGCGGGTGAAACTAATAACAGAGATAAACTCCATGTAGCCGCATCTCTTTCTAAGATAAATTTAGAGCGTATAAGATATTCTATTCCAGGAGGGACTTGGAGAGATTGGCCGGAAGAATTAATTTTGAATTGTCACAAGAAAAAAACAGGACGAAGTTATTCTTCTGTTTATGGGCGAATGCAATGGGATGATGTTGCCCCTACTATTACCACACAATTTATTGGATATGGGACGGGGAGATTTGGACATCCAGAGCAAGATCGTGCATTAACATTAAGAGAGGGCGCAATGCTACAGACATTTCCAGTAAATTACTCTTTTGTTCCGGAAGGAGAGGAGGTTATTTTAAAAATAATTGCTCGACATATAGGTAATGCTGTTCCCCCAAGGTTAGGAGAAATTATAGGATTAAGTATAAAAAAACATTGTTTTAAATGAAAGTGGGAGTGCACGATATGGAGAAAGATTTAGTTTTTAATATTTCTTTAAGTGTATTAAATCATTTGGGGAGAAATTTATATAGGAATGTCATTACAGTTTTAGGGGAAGCTATATCAAATTCTTGGGATGCCGATGCCAGTAACGTTTGGATTACAATTGATAAAGAGCATAATTGTATGACTATTGTGGATGATGGAGACGGGATGACTTTTGACGATTTTCAAAATAAATTTTTGAAAATAGGTTATTCAAAAAGAAAAAATAAGATGTACAAAACATTGAGTGGAAGGCCATTTATAGGAAGAAAAGGAATCGGCAAATTGGCTTTGTTGTCTTGTGCAAAGAGAGTTCATGTAGCATCTAAAACAAAAAAGACGCAACTCGTAGGAGGGGTGATTGATAATTCTAGTTTAGATAAAGCCATTACAGATGATTTGAATTCACAAGAATATAAGTTAGAAGAGCTTACATCTAAAGTCTTTACATTTGCAGATACAAAAGAGCAAGGAACATATATTTATTTTGAAAATGTTAATGAAGGAATTGCTAATACGTTAGATTATATAAAAAAATCAGTTGCATTATATTTTAGGTTTTCGTTGTTAGATGAAAATTTTAATATATTCGTTAATAATGTAAAGATTGATGAAAAGATGTTGGGAGACTTAGCAGAAAATACTCAATTTCTTTGGAAAATTAATGATATAGATGATCCGTTTATTAAATCTTTATCTCTTGATAGTCCATTAGAGTTGTTAAAATCAGAGATGAATATGAGTGGTTATATTGCATCGGTTGATAAACCTTCAAAACTTAAAATACGTGGGACACAAGAGAAAGTAACTATTGATCTTTTTGTGAATGGAAGACTTAGAGAAAAAGATATCTTGAGGCACGTTCCAACATCTCGAATTGTTGAGAATTATGTCTATGGTCAAATTCATTTTGATGATTTGGACTCAGGGGATGGTAAAGATATATTTACGAGTAGTCGAGAAGGTATTATTTCTGATGAGCCATGTTATAGAGAATTTCTTCGGGAATTTGAAAGATTATTTAAGTTAATATTAGATGACTGGGATGAATTAAGACGTAAAAAAGGAGATGATGGTGATCCTGATAATATGAAAATTAAGCCTAAAGAAAGAAAAGCTCAGGAGTTATTTAATAAAACCTTTAAAGAGATGGAAGAAAATCATAAAGGAAAAGTTAGTAATAAAGTAGATAGTTGGGTAAAACAATTATCCGAAGAAGTAAAATATAATCTTCCATCATATACAGAATGTTTTATTGCAGAAAATCTATTACGAGAATATATAAAATACAATAAAATGCAGCTTTCAGATAAGGCTGTTGAAGAAGCAGAAAAATGGCGGGAAAAAGAAAAGAACAATAAAGCAATAGCAAATATTAGTTATGCAATCAGGAAATCAATGGATGATATTTACTATCTTGATATGAAATATCTATCAAATTTCATTGATAAAGCACGGGATAAGAATAAAGACCTTGCTTTGAGTCGTTCTTCTGATATGTATAAACCTGTTAGAGATGCAGTTGGACACACTTCCATTATAACAGAACCTGCAAAAAAGCAATTATCAGTTGAACTAGAGAATATAAAATCTCGAGTCATGAATTTAATGGATGAAATTAAAAAATAGATTATCTATTTGGAGAAAAGCTACAGCTGATGATTTTAATTTACTTATATTTATAGAGGTGATTTTTTCCTGATACTGAGGTGACGTCTCGTGAGGCTTTTAAGAAACAATTAGATTATACAAGGTAGTTTCTGATTGCTTTTGATGGTGATATGTTTTTAGGTTTTATTGGTAGAGTTGTATCTATGGTTGAAATATTAAATGATGAGCTATTTACTGATGGCTGATACTTTGCTACATAATTTAAACGATGATTGTCAGATTGTATTTGATATAAATACAATACTTAAGTATTAGTCTTGATGAGTAGGTGGTATTGGTTGAGGATTTCATAGGGCTCACCAGAGAGAAAAAATAAAATGAAGTTAGTTTGAATTGTAGAAATAAAAACATTATTATGTAAGGTTGATTTTATAAATAAAGATGAATCGGACATTGATCATAGTGGCGTAAAATAGTATTAAATATGTATTACTTTCTGATATAATAGTCACTAACCTATAAAATATGTTATAGATTATGTAACAGTCCCAGCGCAGTATTGTTATGAGAAGTCGAAATCTACGTACTAGTACCGAGGTTTCGACTTTTTTTACAGTTTAATGAATATATAGGCCCGTTAAGTAAGTTGGTAAAAAATGCAAAATAAAAGCTTTTGAGTAGGGGCAGATAGTGCTAATAACGCATTTGTAAGATTATTTAATGCCTTATTTAATTAGACTATTAAAACAGATTGACTCTTACAAAATTATAACAAACAAGCCGTTCTACGAGTGGTTATGATTTACTCTTTAAACTTAATCTACTGATTTTAGGTTGGGAATATATCTTTTATAGATTAATTTGTAATTTGAGGTCCTATGAAAACAACAAAACCTTTTGGTGAGTATCCCAAATATTCTCTCCACGATGCAAGGGTACAGAAAATAGAACATAAAGATGATAATTTGAACCTTACTTTTGAGTATATTTTCTCTTATGAGCATGGTGTTGAATAAACCCATAAGGCTCAAGTTGTGTTTGAGACGTGCGATATAGATGATCTAGAAATTCTCGTCTTTAATAGTACAATATTAGATACTTTCACAGGTAAAAGAATTGAGTTACCTCAGTATCAGCAGGAATATAGTGAAAGTGAATTCGAGGTCATTACGGAGAATTATAACTGGGGCCGAGCTGTGCTGCAAGGTTGGTTATGGACTGAAGGGAATCCCGTTCACTGTATAATGAATATATATTTTAAAGGTGATATGGTATATGTAGTTGAATGAGGACGGAAATTAGCGACTTAAATTTTACTATTTGCTGTATAGTAACTTTCTTTAGCAAGAAGAGGAGAACTCTACCGAATTTGAATAATGGAAAGTATAGCCCTCATCTTGTTATAAAGGGCTCTGATCAGCAGTTAGGTGTAAACTTTATTGATGGTGAAGATGTCATCTTTGATAAACCAATACGTGCCAATGCATTGCCAGTAAACGAAGATATAGATTATTCTGCTTTACAAGCAGGTATGGAGTTCCTTATCATGGAAGGTGGCAATGTTGTTGGTGAAGTGATTGTAAAGGAAATCTTTCACCATAAGCCATGTGGGAAAAAATAATTGTAGAGTATTATATTCATTGGAGTTTATATGATTAAAATTATTGATGGCAAACCGTATTTAGATCAAGTAAAAGAACTGATTACTGAGTATACGCAGTGGTTTGGTCGTGATTTATCTTTTCAAGATTTAGATAAAGAGTTAGCAGATATAGCAGAAAAATATACGGCACCGAATGGTGAATTATTGGTTGCTATTAATGATAATGATGTGGTGCGCGGTATGGTGGCGTATTATCAGCATAGCGATACCCGTTGTGAAATGAAACGCCTCTATGTGCGGCCAGAGGGGCGTGGTCATGCTCTCGGTGATCGTCTGATCGAACGTATCATGGACCACGCTAAGGCCTCTAGATATAAAGAAATGGTGCTAGATACAATTGAACCGTTGCAAGCAGCAATCCATTTGTATAAGAAGAATGGTTTTGTTGAATGTGAGCCGTATTATCATAACCCTATGGACGATGTTATCTATATGAGCAAGACATTGTAGCGAAATATGTTTTGTACTTATAATTTAGGAGAGCTTTAGCATGAATAAACAGCAGGCAAAAGGATACCTTTTAGAGATAGTATTATCAAAACTTATTGAAGTGAATGGTTATGAAGTAATTACAGAGTGCAATATTCCTTATGAACCTGGTGTACCGTATGGCGAACAAGAAATAGAACGTAAACATAATGGTTTAAATGTTCGAGGACGTGGAGGTTATCATCAGTTTGACACATTGGGGACTTTTAGAATAACGCCTCCTTTTGTATATCCTTTGCGTTTATTTGTAGAAGCAAAGTGTTATGCAAGCACAAAAGTTGGTATTGATAGAGTTAGAGTGGGCGTTGGGATTTTAAATGATATTAATACTAACTACTCTACTGTAAATTTGAGTACGGAGCAATTATCTGTTAAACGTTATCAATATCATTATGCTATCTTTTCTACATCTGGTTTTTCAAATCCTGCACAACGTTATGCAATTGCTCATAAAATACATTTAATTGATTTATCTAGTGATGTATACAAAGATATCATAAATCTCATTCATCAAATAATAGATGAATTGATGGATAATTCAGATATAGATGATACTCAATTTAATAGTTTTAAAAGGATATTTTCAGAATTAATTCGTGATGAAGTGGCATATCATAGGAGGTCTTCTTGTTGTTGGGACGAATCTTTATTTGATATTGATTTAAAAATGCTGATAATGGAGTTAAAGAATAATATTGAAAATCAATTTATATATTTAGCTACAATAAATAGTGTATATATGATTCCTCTACTAGCTAATTCAGACTTTAATGAGTTATTGAAAACTAATCCACATCAGGATGTTTCAATACATTTTAACCCAGAAAAGCCTGAAGAATGGATTATAGTACCAATTATTAATGGCTCTGAGAATCCTAGCCTTAGTATTCGGTTTACTCTTCCTAAATTGCTTCGTCAATATATCCATCAAGACGCTGAAAAGGCGATGAGGGTAAAAGAAAAGATGATTGATAAAATTGTTTTTATTGCTTACTTAGATAATGAAAATCCTACACTATGCACATTAACCTTTAATAAGGCTGCTACTTTAAGAAATCCTTGGACTTTTAGATAATATAAAGGCTTTTTATGACTATTAAGTGTACTGAAGAAAGATATTTTACGTCCCAGCAAGTAGCAGAGTTGTTTTTATCTGTTCGTTGGGTGGTAGGTAAATATCCAAGCCGTCTACACAAGGCGCTCATGAATTCATCTCGTGTGATTTCTGCGTGGGATGGCGATTGTTTAGTTGGTCTTATTCGTGTCATGGATGACAGCGAGCTGGTATGTTTCATCAATTATGTACTGGTGCATCCTGAGTATCATGGCCGCGGTATTGCTGGTCATTTGCTAGAAATGGTGAAAGAGGCTTACAAGTCTTACTTGTACATTAATGTTATGATTGGTGAAAGCAAGAATGCTCCATTTTATGAGAAGCATGGCTTTAAAGTAAAGGAAAATTCCTTACTGATGCAATATCGCAATGTACCTAAATATACGAAAAAATAATTGCTAGATAATCTATATAGAAAGTAATTTGTGAGATTATTAATTAAAGGCTACACATCACTCGTTGAATGTGTAGCCTTTGTTTTATAAACGGGATATACTATAACCGATATGTAGACAATATAGATACGATGGAGAAGGATATGGATATATTAATACGAAAAGCGACAACTGCAGATTTAGATTTAGTGACACATATAGAAGCGACTTGCTTTCCTCCTGCTGAAGCGGCGCCTCGGGAAGCCTTTAAGGAGCGCTTGGACTATTATGCAGGGCAGTTTTTAATTGCCTTTAATGGTGATACACCGATTGGCTTTATCGATGGATTTGTAACGGATGATGAAATCTTAACGGATGAGATGTTTGCTGATGCTTCTTTGCATAACCCTAACGGCGCATGGCAGATGATATTTGGCTTAAATACAATGCCAGAGTATCGGAATCGCGGTGTAGGTGGTAAGTTAATTGAGGCGTTTATCGACCTTGCGAGAGA
>CALIWM010000280.1:0-2098 GCA_938046645.1 uncultured Gemella sp.
AAATACTCCCGTCGATATACAACAAAAGGCCACACTTTTTAATCCATTCTCCAAACACATATCCAGGGTATTTGTATAACAGTCTTCCAGATTTTTTTCTAACTCTAGTGTAAGCTTATTGGCTACTATAGGCCCTACTATATGAATTACCTTCTTTGCAGGAAGATTGTAGGCATCTGTAAGCATAGGTATAGCTGTAGCCTGTTCATAATCAGGCCCATACCTGGCCCTTAACTGGTCCATTTTTTCATTACATTCTTGCCTTAGCTGTATCCCTGCAAAGGTATGGATTTGGTTGTCTATGCAAGTGTGCATAGGTAAAAAACATCCCAACATCATGGAATTGGCCGCATTGACTATGGCATCCACTTCCAGCCTAGTTATATCCCCCTGCCAAATAGATAGGTTATCCTTGGCCACAGGAATATCAGCTAGCCTTACTATACCCTTTTCTTGTGCACGACCAGCTAGGTAGTCATCTTGTACCCGTATTACCTGGTTAGACATTTTCTTTGGCATACGGATATTCATGAGAGAGCGTAGTAGGGCCTGCTTCTCACCAACGCTATCTGGAATTGCTATCTCCTTGTAGTTATCAGAATCAGCCTTAAATTCTTCTAAAAGGTAGTTTAATCTTTCTTCTTGTGTTCTTAACTTATTCATATAATCACCTTCTAGCATATCCTTATTCATTCTCTTATGGTTTTCAATTATTCTAATTTTGTCTTTTAGTTGCATATTTCAATCTCTTCTGCCCCGACATAATACAAACTGCTGGAGTCTTCTGGTTTTAAATCAGGGAAATCTTTCGCTGATAGACCCCAGATTACATTTCCCTCTAGAATCCCTTTTTCCCTACATTTTCTTTCAAATTCATCTAAGCCTGTAATATAGTCTTTTTGTTCCGAGGTATTATGTACCATGTAGTTGAAATATCCACATTCAACATAAGCAATATAACGAGACTCTTCACCCGCTTTGACGAAATAATCGCCGTTAGCGTATTTTGTAACTCGTCCATGATTAACACAATACTCTTTCAGCGACGAAAAGTCAATACCATTGATGTATGAGTTCAAGCCTATCATATCTACAATTTGTTGGCATTAGTATACATAAAAATATGAAGCACATTATTTCATTCCAATAGTGTCCTAAATAATTTTTGTAAAAAGTGAAGGAAGTTGTTTTCACTAAGGCAAAAAAGTATTATCTTAGTATTTACCCAAAACCAAACCTTCCTTCCATGGCAAAGATAACACTTTTCGCTCAAATAATCCAACAATTACCCAAAGAATTAAGCAAATCGTTGGCAAAAAAGCATTATAAACATTATTGCCTTTGAAAAGAAAGATATATGAGACTTACAATAAGCATAGTTTATCCATGTATTGCATATAACCTCAATCTCTAATAGACCGCAATGCCTTTTTATTATCCAGGAATAAGAACTTTCCTATCCACGTCAAGTGGAGAAGTTCGAAAGCTAAAGATAGCTGTCTGACGACCAATTTATGATTATGTCACATAGAGCGACAGGCGTCACATTCTACTAATATACGGAGTGGAACATACATTCTCGTTTATTATAGTCATTTCATTAAAAAGCAATGCGACAGAATGACTATACACCGGATATAACACAGTAACTTACATACCTTTTTATTATATCTATCTCTTGAACTCTAAGTGATGTTTTTTCTTTATTGTCGCTAAATAAGTTCATCTGTTCTCTAACCTAAGGAGCGTGATTCCTCACGTTCCGCTCCACCCGGGAAACGGACAATCACGCAAACTTCTCGCGCAATGGACCCAACACTGAAACGGAACGTGATGAATCACGCTACTCGCGGCGTAGAGGCGTGTTGACGAGCCGACAGGTGAACAATTCTGTCCAAATCAAACAAATATATCCACGCTGTAGGCGTTGTGCTCTCAATCGCTCTTTGACTTACTGCCACACAGTTGATTGCCATTAAGGCAGACCATAATGGTAAAAAATAAAATTGATTAGAAAAAATGCTTCCGCCGTGGCGGAAACGTAGATTTTGTCGTTTTTTTGTATTTCCGCCGTGGCGGAAACGTAGTTTTTCGCGTT
>CALIWM010000281.1:0-9178 GCA_938046645.1 uncultured Gemella sp.
AGAAACAAAAAGCATCGTGATTCTTAAAATCACGATGCTTTTTTATTTTCCTTTATGTAAAATAACCTCAGCTAACTCTGCATCTCCCAGCTTATAAATTGGATTTCCTTTCCAATTATAATTAGTATTTGGTGTTTCAAAATCTTCTCCATATAAAGTTCTTAGATACTCCTGTGTATTTTCAGGAATCTTTACTTTCATACCTTTGAAATCACATTCTTTTAAACCTGAAAATGGAATTTCATAGTGATACACCTCATAACGGGTAGGATTTCCTAATGCATTTGTCATGAAAAATATTGTATCAGAAGATACTCTATCATTTTCCTTGTTATAGATAATAAAATCTACATTAAGACCTTTATAACTATAAGATAATTCAACTAAATTTTTATTGAAATAGAATTCTTTTGTTCTGTTAAAACCATTATTAATAAGATGTTTTTCTATTACTTCAAATTCTTCAAAACTTGAAACCTGAACTCCAAAATCCATATCCAAATCATGGCTTATAAAATCATTTTCTCGGTAGTAACCTAATAATGTTCCAAAGTCTAACCAAATATTATAATCCTTCAAATCAGAACTATAAACTACATTCAGAATTTCCTCAAAGTTTTCTTTTAATAAATTACTTCTTTTAGAATCTAATTCAATATTAGCTTTCTCATTTAATTTTTTTATTAAAGGGAGATTTTTAACCACATCTTTTTTATCACCTAAAAAACTGGCTAAACTTCTCTTGAGCCATTGCAACATATTACTTCTCCTTTTTTATATACGCTACAAAATCATCATGTTGTATTCTTTTTTCTACTGGTGGTATTTCCATATAATCATCACCGTAAATTGTAGTAAGAATATGATCATATTCTTTTGGAATATTATACATTCTATCTTCAAATTTACATTCAACTACTTCATCTAAAGCCTTAGCATCTATCTTTGTGCTGTATTTTTTAGATTCCATCAGATAATCGATAAATTCACTTTTACTATCAATTGTAGAATAAGCATTAAGTTTTCTATTCCAACTTTTTACACTAGTTAATCTAAACACTACTAATAATACATAGCGAATAATATTCTTAATACCCGCTTCATTGTTTCTTATACCATACAAAGTATATACAGAAAGTCGGCGATACATATCTAATTTAGTAACTTCTTTGTTTATATCTTTATAGTTATCAAAAGGAAATACATCCACGCAAATCCCTAATTCTATATCATTTTGTATATAATTATTCTCATAAACAGTTCTACTATCATATACTCTATAAAATGGATAAGGATATCTAGAATCATTTTCCCATGAAACAACTTTATAAACACTATCATTATCTTCTAATATTGCTTGATATAAACTATCATACTCATCTCTTTTCAATGCAATATCAACATCATCATCCCAAGGGATAAACCCTTTGTGCCTTACTGCACCTAGTAAACTTCCATAAGCTAAAGAATAATTGATCCCTTTTTTCTGACAGATATTATGAATATAGTCCATAACTCCTAACTCTATCTCTTTAATTTCATTCACATCTAATTTTTTGAAATTATCCCTGTCAGTACTCACTATAGAATAGTTATAACCTGCCATTAAGAATAGAATAATACCTAATAATGAAATACCATAAAATGTAGAACTTAAGAATAAATTAGATACTAAAATTACCACCAATATCATAATCATCGATAATAAATCTTTATTAACTAAATCTTCTTTTTTATCTTTAATTAGTCGTTTTACCATTGATGTGAAAAATGATAATACAAATATTCCCATCGAGATAAATCCTGCAATTCCATTATAGAATAAAATTTCTAAATATCCATTATGAGTAAGATAGTGTTCTCTTATTATATACTCATCTGGATTAGTCTTTTTACCTATTTCATACCAGTTCCCACCTGAGTAACCAAAAATAGGTTTTTTAGGTACGAAAGATGCTGTAGATTTCCAAATTGCGAATCTGTTATTAGAAATATTCTCTTCGCTTGTATCAGTTCTTTCTAAAGAAAGATTATTATCTTTATTTATTAACTTTTTATCTTGGGCTTCTAACCTTTCTTTATTGTATTTTAAATACTGTTCACTAGTGAAATTAACAGCTTTATAACTGAATAATACAACTACAATTGCCATAACTACTTTTAACAGTGATTTGGCATTTCCTTTTTGATAAAACATCACTATTGAATAAATAACTGATGCTAAGAACATACAGATAAATGCTGTTCTTGAACCAGATAAGACAATATAAACAAAATTCAATGCAACAGTTGATAAAGCTACATATCTATAATTCTTCTTGAAATCACATATTTTTGACACTAAAAATATAATTACAATTAAAGAAACTAATGATAAAAAGTTTGGACTTGCTAAAATACCAAATAATCTAGACTCTACAAACCCTTGTCTAATATACAATCCTTTGTAGTCGTGTACTCTGTAACCTTTCAATAATACAAATTGAATTAATGAAACCAATACTCCAAAAGTATTAAGTACAGTAACCGTATAGAAAAAGTAATTATATAATTTTTTACTCTCTTCTCTAGTAATTCCTGTAAATATAGGGAATACTGTTAAGAAATAAATATAAAATATTAACGTGTTTTTAATATTTGTAGAATATCCATACGATATCACTAAAATGCTAGTAATTATATTAAAAGCAAAAAATAGTAATAAGTATTCTATTGTTTTTATTTTCAGATACACTTTTTTTATGAATAAATTATACGTCGCTAAAAGAATTCCAAGTAATGTCATTCCTCCCGCAACAATTTTATTTGCTGATATAAATTGTAATGGTACTATTAAGCCACACATACAATAAACAGCAACTATTAAAATAAATGCCAGATTTATTTTAAAATAATTTTTTTCTATTAGTTTTAACATACTCTAATTAATATCCTCTCTTCTCTATTATTTTTCTATATAGATTTCTATTCAATAATAAGGCTACGAATCCAATTTTTCTACCTTTTGTAAATAATGAATCTTTTAATATATCCCTACTATGATTTTTTAAATACGATATTAACTTGTTTTCTAATTTCTTATCGTTATATTCTTTATCTAACAATAATCTATCCAACACATAGAAATATGCCCAATTCATTCTCATCTGAGCTACACCTTGTAATTCTGGATACTTTTCTAAAATAATCTTTCTATTTTGTTCATAAGCTTCTATTACGTTTAAAAATTTAGTTGAAAATTTCTGAGTAGTAATACTATTTTCTCTATGCACATAATAGTATTTTTTTTCATTTGTCGCAACTACTACATTACATTTATCAAGAAGTTTTATCATAATAAATGCATCTTCAGCTATTTTCCCAACTTCAAATTTCAAATCTGAAAATAAACTCTTCTTATATAACTTATTAACAGCAGTAACTGACAATATCTTTGCTTCCATAACCATTTTAATGGCATCTTTAGAACTTAATTCCCATATTTTCTTATCAGCAACTTGTGCTTCAGGAACATTATTGTAAACATCATAGTGTCCACACATAGATAAATCAGCGTTTACATCTTTTAGATTATTCATCAATACTTCATACATATCTTCATCTATGTAATCATCACTATCTATAAAACCAATTAAATCAGCTTTTGCTTCATCTATACCGACGTTCCTCGCGTCAGATAAGCCACCATTTTTCTTATGAACAACCCTTATTCTATCATCTTTCTTAGCTAGTTCATCACAAAGTTGTCCACTATTATCAGTAGATCCATCATTGACTAAAATAATTTCTAAGTTTTTATATGTTTGATTGATTATTGAATCAACACAGCGTTCTAAATATTGTTCTACATTGTATACCGGTACTATTACACTAATTTTTTCATCCATAATATTCCCCTTTATACTTAAGATAACTATTTTCCATATCCGCTATTACCGAATCATGATGTGGAACTTGTTTTTCTTTCGGTGGAGGTGTCATATAATCACCAAATGCTGTTTTCAGATAAATATCATACCCCACAGGTATCGGCATTTTAGTATTTTCAAAATCTATAAAGATATTATCTTCAAATGCTTCAATTGGATATTTTTTCTTCATATATCCTGGACCTGTACAAAGTTCTGTTATTCCATCACTTTCCTCAAGCGTATATTTCGTCATTTCTTTTTCTGCTTTTTTCCAAATTTTATAACGTAATTTCCCAGGTGTTAATCCTAGAAGAATCGTACTACCCCATTTCATAATTGCCCCGTGTTTTTCTGGGATAGTTTGAGCACAGAATAGTGAATAAATCAATGCCCAACGAACTTGTTTTTTTCTATCCGCTTCATTTTTAGGATAATAATCCAAAGGAATAACATCTAACGCTAAACCATGTGGCATATCTAAATCTTGCTGATATGGTTTTATACATGTTGTTTCTCTATCGCGAATCGTAATAAATAAATTTCTATCAACGAAGTTACTATCACTTTTTGATAAGAAATATTGTTCTTTAGCATACTTTTTCCATAATTCTGGAAGTTTTTCATAATCTTTTCTAGGCATGAAAAAATCTAAGTCATCATCCCAAGGGATAAATCCTTTATTTCTTAGTCCTCCGATAGCTCCTCCACCACAAAGATAACAAAGTAAGTCATGTTCACGACAAAATTCTACAAAATATTCAGCCATCTCTAAGCTTTTATTTTGTATTTCTTTTAAACTACTCACCTACTACCTCCTCGACTATTTCCTTGAAGTTTTCAATAATAACAGCTACATCTTCATCACTAAGTCTAGTATGTAGAGGTAGTGTTATTTCCTTTACATAATAATTATACGCATTAGGATATTTCTCAATATCAAATCCTAAGTTTTTATACGCAGTTAATAACGGTAATGGTTTATAGTGAACATTACAGCTAATTCCACGCTCTGCCATTTTAACAATTATTTCACCACGTTGTTCAAATGTAGCACCTTCAACATGAGTTATATACAGGTGTCCACATGATTTATAATCGTCTGAACTGTGACTTAGAGCTGTAATTCTTGTCCCTTCGAATCCTTTGTTGTACTGATTAATAATATCTTCACGACGTTCTAAAAGTTTAGGATAACGATCTAGTTGAACTAATCCAATAGAAGCTGCAATATCAGTTAAATTACATTTATATCCAGGGATAACAATATCATATTCCCAAGATCCAGCTTTTGTTTTAGCTAAAGCATCTTTTGTTTGACCATGAAGTGAGAAAATTTGGAATTCTCTATATAATTCTTCATTATCAAAGTTTTCATTTTCTTTCCAAGTTACACTTCCACCTTCTGCAGTAGTGAAATTTTTCACAGCGTGGAAAGAGAATGTAGTAAAGTCAGCTACAGACCCAATTTTCTTACCTTTGTAAGTACTTCCTAAAGCATGCGCTCCATCGGCTACAACAGCTACTCTACCAAGCTTTTCTTGATATTCGCTATTAGCTTTGAATAAATGTTTCTTACTTTCAATAACTTCGAAAATCCTGTCATAATCACATGGAATCCCTGCTAAATCAACCGGAATAATAGCTTTAGTATTCTCAGTAATTGCATCAGCTAAAGCTGCATAGTCCATCTCGTGGCTATTTTCAGCAATATCAACGATAACAGCCTTTGCTCCAACATGGTAAATCACACTACAAGAAGCTGTGTATGTCATCGCAGGAACGATAACTTCATCACCTTCACCAATACCTAGGACACGTAATGTTAATTCTAGCGCTGCAGTTGCAGAATTAAGACAAACAGTTTTCGGTGTGTTAGTAAATTCCGACAATCTTCTTTCTAATTCTTTTGTCTTCGGTCCTGTTGTAATCCAACCTGATTTTAAAGTATCTATTACTTCATTAATTTCTCCATCACTAATATCTGGTGGCGAAAATGGTATATTATATTTTTTCATCTCAAACTCCTAATTATTAAAATTCAACTTTAACCATTCTAATTTTATTTAACAACCGCTATAGCAGTTCTTAACATTATTTTAATATCATTTATAACACTGAATTCTTCAATATATTTTAAATTATATTTCATCTTATCTGGAAGAATTTCCTCCACATAGATTTCATCTACACTTCTTCCACTTCCTTTGAACTTCTCGATAACTTCATCTTCATCCTTGTATTCAATACTCGCTGGAGAAGTTATACCTGCAGGAAGAAGTAATGTCGCATTCATTTCATCCGTATATTTGTCCACATATTTCGCTACTTCCGGTCTTACTCCAACAAAACTCATATCGCCTACAAGTACATTTATAAGTTGAGGCATTTCATCAAGACGAAGTTTGCGAAGCTTGTGTCCTACTTTACTAATACGCGGATCATTTTGCTGAGTAACAGCTGTTCCTAGCTTATCAGCATCTTTAACCATGGTTCTAAACTTAAAGATTCTAAAAGTTCTTCCATATGTAGTTATACGCTCTTGCCTGTAAAACACAGGTCCTTCACTATCCAGTTTTATCCAAATAGCGATTCCTAAAATTATCGGCGATAAAGGAATAAGCAAAATTAGTGCCAACACCTTATCAAAAAGCAATTTCAGAAATAACGATATCTTCTTCTTTTCTATCGAAGCTCTATACTTTTTTACCGCTTCTGTTTCAAATCTATTATCAATGTTCATCTTTCACCTTACTTATTTAACTGAATTTTTACAGACAGTTTATCAAATTTATTCCATCCTTTTATTATAACATATTTCTAGATATAACAGAAGAAATGGAAGTAAAAAAAGACAACCAAATTAGGTTGCCTTAATGTTTATTTTCTTTATTATTACATTGATTAACCACGCTAGAAAAATACTAACGATTAAAACTGAAGTTGTGAATATAATATCATTTAATCTAGATGTCGCAAAATACTTTCCAAATATTGATATCACTAGTCCATGAATCATATACAACTCAAATGATACCCTACCTAAAAACAGTAAATAATTGTTAGAAAAATCTATTTTTCTTACTATCAAAATAAGGAAAAGTGTGAATATAACATTGTCTATATTAGCAGCAAGAGCATAACTATAATTATCTACTAAGTGGAATTTCTGCAAGATAAAACTATATTGATGAGAAACAAATAATAATACCGTTACTGACACTAAAGGGATAAAATAATATTTTTTTAATAACCTATCTATGTTTTCTTTATTTTTAGCCCATACTAATCCTAAAACAAATGGTAAGCTACTATTATACCACCAAAATCCATATCCTAGTTTTATAGCTAGAACAATATAGAAAATAATTAACACTGTATTCACTAATATCGCAATTATTTTATTACTAAACACTCTAAACGATATATAGAAAAATATATACATTAAAATGATGATGTCGACAAACCAGCCATTATATATTACTGTGCTTCCTTTTTTAAATAAATCAATAAAGAATGAGCTCGATAACACTTGTCCATTTATTTTTCTGTAAATTAAATATATACTAGAAATAAATACGAATGGAATAAAAATTCTAGATAATCTTTTAACTAAAAAATTATCTAAATAATTTTCTTTTCTTTCATTCTGAATATACAATCCGTAACCTGATAAAAAGAAAAATATGGATACAATATACGTTCCCATATAGCCAAAATTCGAAAATTCTTCTCCTGTAGTTATCCATTGTGATAAATGATGAAACACTATTCCTAAAGCTAAAAAACCTTTTAATCCTGTTGTAGATTTTACACCTAGATAATCATTATTGACTGGTAATAAATATACAAATATTGAAATTATCAACAATATAAAAATATCCATAACTTCTCCTTAATTTCCAAATATAGGTAGATTGCACCATACTTACGATGTATGATACAATCTAGTATTACTATCTATGAAACTACTTAGTGTTTAACTAAAATTCACTATAAACATATTCTTGAACATTTGAAAAATCAGTTACAAAACAATAAATAATTATTCCCATAATTAATAGATAAAAGAATATCATCCATAAAATTAATTTTAAGTTATCACTAATTTTGTTTTGCAAATTTGTAAAGTTCTTTTTCAACTTCCATCCATCCTTTCACACCCACATGCATTACATCAAATAGGAAATAATCATCATATTCACGATTACCATAGTTTAAAACTTTAACGTTATTATACTTCCTCGCTATCTCTTCAATATTTCTATAAGTCTGCTCACGCATTTCCTTAGAGACTCCAGTATAATCATTCCATTTTCCATTAACAGGGAAAATTATAACCTCTACTTCCATCCCTAACTCTTTCGCAACATCAAGGAATATTTCATAATCTGTGTATTCTGGTGAATCTAAGTAACTTAATTCCTTATTATAATCTTTAAAAGATGAATAATCTTTCGCTAAATACGTATCATAATAATGATTATCCACTGCATAATCATTATTATTTGTAGTTTCTTTTACTTTTTCTACAAACTCATCAGTCATAGTATCCCAATCATAGTTAGGAGTATTCTTTCCAGAAAGAGGACGCTCTGTTTTTCCTTTATTTGAATAAAACTTTTCTTTATTTTTCATAGAAAATATGTAGCTATCAAACCCTAGCATTTTTCTTCCTATAAAATTACCTTTATTTTCAATAAAGTACTCTTTATATTTCTTGTATATATCATTCTGCCCTTTATTATTACTAGTTAGTTCAATTACTCTATTAATCAGCTTCTCTTTTGTTTCTTTACTAATTTTATCATTGGTCATAGTATTATATATATGCTCTTGCGATACTTTATTTAAAAAAGCATCGTTTTGTAATCCACCTTTAGCGAACCATTGAACAGATTCTACTATTGCAACTTTCCTATTTTTCATCGCACCTTCTATAGAACCTAGCGTCGATGCTTGAACAATATTTTGTGAATAACTTGTTCCAATCTGCATAATATTGAAGTCTTCATAGTTAAATACCCTATTCGGATGATATTCTTGATTTGAGGTTGCTACTAACTCCGAAGATCCTAATAATACAAGTGTATTTGGTGTTATATGTTCTGTTATTATGTCTTTACTCTTATACTTTTCATAAGCAGTACTATATCTAACACTATTATCATTTACTTTATAATAGTCTTCTATCTTTTTTATATACGTCTTATTTAAAATTACAAGTGTAATTAATACCAATACTATTGATATTAAAAATGCTTTTAATC
>CALIWM010000282.1:0-1877 GCA_938046645.1 uncultured Gemella sp.
GTTGTATAATAATTTAAAGGGGATTATCAGAGGTATTCAAATTATTGATAATGGAGGTAGAATTTCCTTTACTATAGAACTACTTGGCGTGGTTCTAAATGGATTAGATATTCTTGGCAGTGGGTTGGAGCTCATAGATAGCGATAGTTCTGATAGTTCTATAATCAGATTTAATATAAATAAGTATAGCAGTACAGATGAAGATACAGAAGATAACTCAGCAACCGTTCCATTTCAAGTATCTTATGCAATTTCAATTCATAAGGCTCAAGGTTTGGAATATGAATCTGTTAAAATTGTTATCACTAATGAAGTTGATGAACAAATTAACCATAACATTCTTTATACCGCGATGACACGGACAAAAAAACATCTCAGATTGTACTGGAGCCCAGAGACTGAGAACTATGTAGTATCACATTTGAAGAGGAAAGATACTAAAAAAGATATTAATTTATTAAGAACTAAGTTATAGTACAGAAATGAGGTCTGTTTATTAAGATGGGAAATAAAAAAATTCCTAAAATTAGATTCAACAATTCTAAAATTGATTGGCAACAAGTAAAATTTAAAAATTTGCTTAACTCAGAAGAGGGAATCAGACGTGGTCCATTTGGTAGTGCTTTAAAAAAAGAATTATTTGTTCAAAATAGCGAGTATGTAGTCTATGAACAGCAAAATGCGATTTATGATCACTTTAATACTAGATATAGAATCTCAGAAGAAAAGTATCATGAACTAAAGAAATTTATATTGTTACATGGTGACTTTATTATGAGTGGTGCTGGTACTATTGGAAAAATTTCACTAGTACCTGAGGGAATTGAGAAAGGTGTGTTTAATCAAGCTCTAATCAGATTAAGAGTTAATAGAAACACTGATAAGGAATTCTTTTTACAATGGATGAGATCACCAGAAATGCAAAACAAGCTAACAAAAGCTAACCCAGCATCAGCAATGGTAAATTTGGTACCGATGTCTGAGGTGAAAGAATGGGAAGTTATTGTTCCATCTCTAGACGAACAATCCGCCATCGGCTCTCTTTTACGCACCCTCGACGAGCTTCTAGCTAGCTACAAGGATAATCTTGCAAACTACCAATCTCTCAAGGCGACCATGCTCTCCAAGATGTTTCCCAAAGCTGGACAGTCTGTTCCTGAGATTCGTTTGGATGGATTTAAAGGTGAGTGGGAGATAAATAAACTTAATAAATATTTGATTGTTTCAAAGAAGAAAAATACTAAACAACAATTTGGTAAAGAGGATGTTTTGTCTGTATCTGGGGAGGTTGGAATTGTAAATCAAATACAATTTCAAGGACGATCTTTTGCAGGTGTATCTGTAGAAATGTATTCAATTGTTGAAACAGGAAATATTGTATATACAAAAAGCCCTTTAAAAGCTAATCCGTACGGAATCATAAAAACTAATTATGGAATTCCAGGGATAGTTTCGACTTTGTATGCTGTTTATTTACCTAACGAAAATGTATTTCCAGGATTTGTGGAGAGGTATTTTGAAAATGACTTGAGACTAAATTCATATTTAAAACCATTGGTTAATAAAGGTGCTAAGAATGATATGAAAGTTTCTGACGAAAATGCGTTATTAGGAAATGTTATTTTCCCTAAATTAGAGGAACAAATAGCTATTTCAGATTATTTTATAAATCTCGATAAATTTATTCAATCACACAAGGATAAAATTTCACAGCTAGAAACTCTGAAAAAGAAACTCTTACAGGATATGTTTATCTAAAGGGTTAGTTATTCCGAAACACTCACTTTTTGAAGAATATTTATATAATTTAGAAAGAAATACTATGGAAACAACACAAACGTCCCAGTCGCTCTACCAAGCCCTGTGGAACTCAGCGG
>CALIWM010000283.1:0-1720 GCA_938046645.1 uncultured Gemella sp.
TATCTTACTCATTAGGTATAGGGTTCGTTCCAGTAAGAAAACCTAATAAATTACCACGTGAAGTTATTTCATACGAATATGATTTAGAATACGGAAGCAACACTTTAACAATGCACAAAGATGCAATTAAACCAGGTCAACGTGTTCTAATCACTGATGATTTATTAGCTACAGGTGGAACAATTGAAGCAACTATTAAATTAGTAGAAGAATTAGGAGGAATCGTAGTAGGTATTGCGTTCTTAATCGAATTAGATGGTCTAAACGGTATGGACAAACTACAAGGTTATGACGTTCTTACATTACTAAAAATGTAATCTACTATAATAATTAAATAATATGACATTTGAACTTATAGAAAAGAAATATCTAAAAAATATAAATACAAATGCTTATCTTTATGAGCATACTAAAACTCGTGCTAGATTAGTTTTCTTTGAAAATGATGATATAAATAAAAGTTTTAGCATTAGTTTTAAGACTATTCCTTATAATGATAATGGTATTTTTCATATTTTAGAGCATTCTGTTTTATGTGGTTCAGCGAAATATCCAGTAAAAGAACCTTTTGTAGAACTACTTAAAGGTTCTTTTAATACATTTTTAAATGCAATGACATTTCCTGATAAAACTATGTATCCAGTATCGTCTAAAAATGAAAAAGACTTAGAAATATTGATGGATATATACTTAGATGCAGTATTTAATCCAAATCTAAAAAATAATCCAAATATACTTGCACAAGAAGGATGGCACTATCATCTTGAGGATAAAGAAGATGAACTAATTTATAAAGGTGTTGTTTACAATGAAATGAAAGGTGCATACTCATCAGTAGATGAAGTACTAGATCAATATGTAACAGAGCAACTATTTAGTGATACTTCTTATAAATATTCTTCTGGAGGAAAACCAGAAGCTATCCCTTCAATTTCACAAGAAGAATTTTTAGAAACTTATAATTATAATTATCACCCAAGTAACAGCTATATCTTTTTATATGGTGATTTAAATGTTGAACAATATCTGAATCATATTGATAGTTATCTAAATAATTATGAATATAAAGACTATAGCGATTATAACCTATCACGTCAAGAAAACTTTACTACAGATATTGTTAAACGTACATATTTTAATGAAGATGTAAAAGATAAAGCTTATGTAGCTTATAACTATATTCTTGGTGATAGTAATGAGTTTAGTAAAATTGAGAATATCGATATAATAGACGATATTCTTCTTGGAAGTAGTAATACAGAATTTAGAAAATACTTCATTGATAACGATATTTGTGAAGATGTATATAGTTATGTTCAAAAAGATCGTAAAGAAACTGTATACTCAATTATCTTTAAATACGTAAGCGATGATAAATTAGAAAGTCTTGATGCAGAATATAAATCTTTATTAAAAAGTATTATTGATAAAGGCTTTGATTATGAACAAGTTCAAGCTTCAATTAACAAAAAGAACTTTTCTATCAAGGAAGAGATTAATAAAACATCGTCACCTAAGGGTGTATCTTATGCTATTAGATTATTAAGGACATGGTTATATAGCGAGGATAATATATTAGATGCATTTGATTTAGACAACGTAATTTCTCATTTGCAAGAAAATTGCGTTAATAAACAATACGAAACTCTTGCTAGACAGTTTCTAATTGAAAATAATAAACAAGCAGTATTGCACTTAATTCCAACACTAGAAAAAGAAA
>CALIWM010000284.1:0-1704 GCA_938046645.1 uncultured Gemella sp.
AACAAGGATTAAAATTATTGATGAAAGTATAATTGGTGAAAGGAGGAAATTATGGAAGATAGAATGGTATCTGCAAGCCAAAATTTTGGTGAAGAGCGTGAGGAACAGTCTTTAAGACCGAAGTTTCTTAGCCAGTATATAGGACAAGAACAGATAAAAAGTAATTTAAAAATATTTATAGAGGCTGCAAAACTTCGTGGTGAAGTTCTAGATCACTGCTTACTATACGGTCCTCCTGGATTAGGTAAGACAACATTAGCGACAATTAATGAGATGGAAGTAGGGATTAAATATACTTCAGGACCTGCAATAGAGAAATCTGGAGATTTAGCTGCTATATTAACTAGTCTTGAACCAGGTGATGTTCTTTTTATCGATGAAATTCACAGAATAAGTAGGTCTATTGAAGAGATACTATATTCAGCAATGGAAGATTTTTATCTTGATATTGTAATTGGAAAAGGTGAAGAATCGCGCAGCATTAGAATAGAGCTTCCACCATTCACATTGGTGGGTGCAACTACGAGAGCTGGTGCTTTAACTGCACCTCTTAGAGATAGATTTGGTGTGCATTGTCGACTGGAATTTTATACTATTTCTGAACTGCAAAATATTATAGAAAGAACATCTGATATTTTTGAATGTGATATAGATGAAGAGAGTTCTTACGAAATTGCTATGAGATCTCGTGGTACACCTCGTATTGCAAATAGGTTATTAAAACGTGTTAGGGATTTTGCACAAGTTAAGAATGATGGTGTAATAGCAAAAAAATTAGCGATAGAATCATTAGATTTGCTTCAAGTTGATGCTAAAGGACTTGATAATATAGACTATAAAATCTTAGAGTGTTTAATAAAACGTTATGATGGTCGTGCTGTTGGTCTTGAAACAATCGCTGTGACTATTGGTGAAGAGAGCATTACTATAGAAGATGTTTATGAACCATATCTTGTAAAAGAAGGATTTATAGAACGTACACCTAGAGGGCGTCGTGCTACACCTAAAGCATATCAGCATTTAGGAATAGCGTATAAAGTTGAATAATTAATAAACAATGGGTTTCGGAAAGATTGAAGTTTTATAATTTCTTTTTCGGAATCTATTTTTATAAGTTTTTAAAGATGTTATTGATAATAGCTTTTAATTAGAAATGATATTAATTGTAAAATAAATTAAAGTATATTAAACTTGTGAAGTAAAATATTAGAAATTTTAGAAGGATTGAATTTGTATGATTGATAGTAAACAATTTATAAATACTAGACACAAAAATCAAAAGATTAATTACGATAACGTACTAAAAGAACTTATAAAAGAATGGGATAAGACTAATTTTCGTCCTAAAATTCTTATTCACTCTTGCTGTGCTCCTTGTAGTACATATGTATTAGAATATTTATCTGAGATTAGTGATATTACAATATTTTTCTCAAACTCTAACATTCATCCAAAAGAAGAATATATTAAACGTATGTTAGTACAAAAAGATTTTGTCGAAGAGTTCAATAAAAGAAATAACAAAAAGATTAAATTCTTAGCTGATGAGTATGCACCAAGTAAATTTATTAGTGCAGTAAAAGGACATGAAGAAGATAGAGAAGGTGGAGATAGATGTCATATTTGTCATGAAATGCGTTTAGATTCATCAGCTCAAAAAGCAGAGGAGTTAGGATATGATTATTTTGCATCTGCATTAACTCT
>CALIWM010000285.1:0-3367 GCA_938046645.1 uncultured Gemella sp.
AAGTAGTAGCTACAGTAGTTTGTGGAGATAGCTACTTTAATGAAAATTTAGAAAAAGTTCAAGTAGAACTAATTGATATGATTAAAGGATGTAATCCTCAATTATTCATCGCAGGACCAGCTTTTAATGCAGGACGTTATGGAGTTGCAGCAGGGACTATTACTAAAGCTGTTCAGGATGAGCTTCACATTCCAGCAGTAACAGCTATGTATGTAGAAAACCCTGGTACAGATATGTTTAGAAAAGAAGTTTATATTCTTGAAACATCTGATAGTGCTGCAGGTATGAGAAAAGCTTTACCAAAATTAGCTAAATTCGCAGCGAAATTAGCTAAAGGAGAAGAAATCTTATCTCCAAAAGAAGAAGGATACCATGAAAGAGGAGTCCGTGTAAACTTCTTTAGTGAAAAACGTGGTTCTGAACGTGCTGTTGAAATGCTTGTTAAGAAAATTAAAGGTGAAGAGTTCGAAACAGAATATCCTATGCCTAACTTCGATAGAGTAGAACCAAACCCAGCTGTTAAAGATTTATCTAAAGCAAAAATCGCCTTAGTAACTTCTGGAGGAATCGTGCCAAAAGGTAATCCAGATCATATCGAATCATCTTCAGCTTCTAAATATGGAGAATACTCATTAGAAGGATTTAACGATTTAACTGCCGAAACTCATGAAACAGCTCACGGTGGATATGACCCTGTGTATGCAAATGAAGACTCAGATAGAGTATTACCAGTTGATGTAATGAGAGATTTCGTTAAGGAAGGTAAAATTGGAAGTTTACATGAAAAATTCTATACAACTGTAGGTAATGGTACAGCCGTTGCTAGTGCAGTAGGATTTGCAAAAGAATATGCGCAAAAATTAGTAGCTGATGGAGTAGATGCTGTAATCTTAACTTCTACTTGAGGAACTTGTACTCGTTGCGGTGCAACGATGGTAAAAGAAATTGAGAGAGCGGGTATACCTGTGGTTCACATGTGTACAGTAGTACCGATTTCTCTAACAGTTGGAGCTAACAGAATCGTTCCAACTATCGCAATCCCTCACCCACTAGGAAATCCAAAACTAGAAGCGGATGAAGAGAAAAAATTAAGACGTGGACTTGTAGAAAAAGCATTACATGCTTTAACTGTAGAAGTTGACGGACAAACAGTGTTCGAATAATAAAAAAGAAAGGGGAGCTGAGGGTATATTTATACCCTCAGCACAATATAGCTATGAATTATCCAGTATTTAAGGGAGCAGGATACATTCTTGTTCACACACCAGATATGATAGTAAGAAATGGATCGACTGCTTCTGTAGAGAGAGTAACAAATCCAGATTCAGAGTTTTTAAAAGAAGTAAATAACCATATTCGTACATATGAAGAAGTGGTAAATTATTTACCAAACCAAGTGTATATCGGAAATAAAACTCCTGAAGAATTAAAGGCTTATCCAATGCCTTGGTATGACATTAAAGATGAACAAGGTCAACGACACGGGAAATTTGGACAAATTGTCCCACAAGACGAGTTTATAGCATTAATGAAACTTTGTGATGCTTTTGACTTAGTTAAACTATCAGAAGAGTTTGTAGCCGACGTTCGTCCTAAAATAGAGGAAAACTTCAAAGAGCTAGCTCCTTTATTCGAAAAATTAGAAGGTGCAGACCTTAGTGATAATGAAGAAGGATTTGAAGACTTAGTTCACGAAGGCAAAGTTGTGGGTTACGTTAAAAAAGCTCACGATGTTGATGTGAACTTAAATGCTCACGTTATATTCGAAAATCTAGTAGTTAAAGCTTCTGGAGTTATTGCTGCATTAGAATTGTTACGTAATTCTGGTGTAAACCCAGGGGATATTGACTATGTAGTAGAATGTTCAGAAGAAGCTTGTGGAGATATTAACCAACGTGGTGGTGGTAACTTTGCTAAAGCAATTGCAGAAGTTGTTGGTTTAGTTAACGCTACTGGATCTGACTTAAGAGGTTTCTGTGCTGCACCAACTCACGCATTAATCAGTGCTTCATCTTTAGTAAAAGCTGGAGTATACAAAAATGTATTAGTAGTTGCAGGTGGAGCAAGTGCTAAATTAGGTATGAATGGTAAAGACCACGTTAAAAAAGGTCTTCCAGTTCTAGAAGATGTTCTAGGTGGATTCGCTGTTCTTATTAGTGAAAATGATGGAGTAAATCCAATCATTAGAACTGATATGGTCGGAAAACACAACGTAGGAACAGGATCTTCACCACAAGCTGTAATGGGAGCTTTAGTAGCTGATCCATTAGACAGAGCTAAATTGAAAATTACAGATGTTGATGTATTCTCTGTAGAGATGCAAAACCCAGATATCACCAAAGCTGCTGGAGCAGGTAACGTTCCAGAAGCTAACTACAAAATGATTGCAGCATTAGCAGCAATGCGTGGAGATATTGAGAAAAAAGAACTTAAATCATTTATCGAAGCTAAAGGTTTACCTGGTTGGGCTCCAACACAAGGACACATTCCTTCAGGAGTACCTTATGTAGGATTCTTAATTGATGACTTAACAAAAGGTGATAAAAACCGTGCTATGATCGTAGGTAAAGGTAGTCTATTCTTAGGAAGAATGACAAACTTATTTGATGGAGTATCTTTTGTAGTTGAAAGAAATAGCGGTACTGTAGAAGGAGAATCTGCAGGAATTTCTAAAGATGAAATCAGAAAAATTATAGCAGAATCAATGAGAAAAATTTCCCAAGAAATGTTAGAAGAATAGGGGTGATACTATGAGTAAACAAGTTATATCAGAAGTATTGCTAGAAGTAGCTAATGCCATTGAAACAGGTAACTTTGGTAAAAAATTAAAAGTTGGTTTAACAACTTTAGGAAGTGAACATGGTTTCGAGAATATACTACAAGGTGCAATATTAGCTAAAAATCCTGTATTCGACATAGTTTTAATAGGTAAGGGACATGAAGATTTCGAATCTTATGAAGCTAAAGATGAAGACGAAGCTCACAAAATTATGGAAGACCTATTAGATAAAGGGGAAATAGCATCTTGTGTTACGATGCACTATAACTTCCCAATTGGAGTATCTACAGTGGGTAGGGTTATTACACCTGCTAGAGGTACTGAAATGCTTCTTGCAACAACAACAGGGACTTCAGCTACTAACAGAGTTGAAGCAATGGTAAGAAATACACTTTACGGTATTGCAACTGCTAAATCACTTGGAAAAACTAATCCTACTGTTGGTATAGCGAATGTTGAAGGTGCTAGACAAGTTGAAAAAGTTTTATTAGATCTTAAAGAAAATGGTTATGAAATAATATATAAAGAAGTTGATTTACGAAAATTGGATAAAAATGGAAATCACCCATTGCTAGAAAAATTAGGAGA
>CALIWM010000286.1:0-2576 GCA_938046645.1 uncultured Gemella sp.
CTGATGTGTGGCTATAGTATTCTTCTGTCAAATCATAAATAAATTTAAAATCAATTGCTTCGGCTACTTTTCTTAAAAAGTGATTTGTAGGAACTAATTCTGATAACGTCATTAATATTATTTCATCTTTGATATTTTCTTTTTTATTAAACATACTAAAAACCCCCTCTATATACTTATATTATAACATTTTTAGCACTTTTTCCCATTAAAATAGGCTGCTGACTCATGCAGTTTCTGCATTTGTCAACAGCCTGAAGAGAGACTAGGAACCCTAGTCTCTCTTTAATTTTTATTTATTGTGTTTCTCTACTATTTTCTTAGCACTAGCTAAGTTCATATGTTTTTCTTTTCTAAGTTCTTCTACGATTAATTCAATATTGTCATTAGTAGCTCCTGCTAAAATCGCTAAAGATTTTGCGTGCAATTTCATATGACCTTTTTGAATTCCATCTCCTACCAACGCTTTTAGCGCTGCTAAGTTTTGGGCTAATCCAACAGAAACAAGTATACTCGCTAATGTTTTCGCATCTGGATTATTTAATAATCCTCTAGCAACTTTTACAGTAGGGTTGATGCCAATAGAACCACCTACACTAGCAACCGGCATAGGTAACGTGATTTCTCCTATAAGCAGCTTAGCCTCTTCGTCACAACGCCAAGTAGAAAGTCCTTGGTACTTACCGTCTTTAGTTGCGTAGCTTTGACATGCCGCTTCTATAGCTCGCCAGTCATTTCCACTCGCTATTACAACACTATCAATACCATTAAAGATACCCTTGTTGTGAGTTGCTGCTCGATAAACGTCAACTTTAGCAAATTTACTAGCCAGTTCGATTCTTTTCGCAAGATACTCTCCATTTTCTCCTAAGTTTTCGAATGGAATAGCACATTTCGATGTAACTAGTGAACGTGTCGCATAATTCGATAAAATCTCCATTAAAGCTACACCCTCAGTTAGTGATTCTAATGAAACTTTAAGTGCCTCTAGCATAGTATTTAACATATTCGCCCCCATCGCCTCTAAAGTATCAACGATAAGGTAAACAACTACGAAATCTGTTCCATCTTCTGATAGAACTTTAACCTCGATATCATGAGCACCTCCACCACGAGCTACGATAGACGGATAAGCTTCATCCGCTGTTTTTAAAAGTAAATCTTTACTTTGTAAAATACGTTCTACTGCTTCATGAGTATCAGCTATATTATATAAAGCTACATGCCCTACCATCTTCCTGTCTAGTACTTCTGTTTTGAAACCACCAGACTTCGCTACGATTTTCCCGGCATTACTACAAGCAGCAACTACCGATGGTTCTTCCGTAACGAATGGCACCACGTATTCTTTATTATCAACGACAAAATTTGGCACAACGCTAAAAGGTAGTGAGAAAGTTCCTATTACATTCTCAACCATATTATTAGCCGTATCAAAGTCTAAAACTTCATTATTTTTTAAAACAGAAAGATATTCTTCACTTAAAATATCAGCTTGTTCAATAACCTCTAAGCGTTCATTAATATTTTTTTTATAAAATCCACTCCAAATTTTTTCCATGATTTCCTCTATTAAAATTGTTTTCTATATACTCGCTTATGATTTTCTATTTTTTCTAAGACAAATCTGCTTTCATCTTTAATATCAGAAATATCTAAGTTTCCTTCTTCGTCCACTGTAGTATCTCTGAAGAACATTTTTTCGTATTCATCTATTGAAATACGTGTTCTCTTATCGAAATCATCAAAGCGATTATTTCTTAATTGATCTTTATAACCTTCTACTAGAGTTAAACTGAATACTTCCGCAACAGCTCCACTTCCGTAGCTATATAATGCAATCTTATTACCCGCTTCTAAAGTAGTATTATTCTCAAGTAACGATAACAGTCCTAAAAATAATGATCCTGTATAAATATTACCTACACGTTGGCTGTATAAAATTGACTCATTGAAACGAGCAAGTAATTCTTCTTTTTTATCTTCTTCAGCTTGTTCTAATAATAAACTTAAACCTTTTAATCCTAATTTAGGGTATGGTAAGTGTAGACATACTGCAGAAAAATCATTAAGAGTTTTCTTAGATTTTTCAACAAATCTACCCCAAGTAATAGTTAAACAATCAAGGTATTGTTCTGTTGAGAATTTTCCTTCAACAAATGCATAGTGTGAGTAATTAGGACGCCAGAAATCCATAACATCACGAGTTAAACAAACATTATCGTTATTAAACTCTAATAGTCTAGGATTGCTGCTAACTAGCATCGCACAGCTTCCTGCACCTTGTGTCGACTCACCAGATGATTTAACTCCGTATTTCGCTATGTCACTAGCTATAACTAGCACTTTCGATTCTGGATTATTCATAACATGACTTTTCGCAAAATCTAATGCTGCCGTCGCACCATAACAAGCTTCTTTTACTTCAATAGCACGCACAAATGGCTGAACATCTAAAAGACCGTGAATAAATACCGCAGAAGCTTTACTTTGGTCAATTCCAGACTCAGTTCCTACGATAATCATGTCAATTTTTTCTAAATCATCTTTATCTAATATTTCATATGCAGCTTGTG
>CALIWM010000287.1:0-3123 GCA_938046645.1 uncultured Gemella sp.
ATAAAGTGGGAGAAAAGGTAGAAAAATATGATTTATACAAATAAAGAGTATATTTTGTTGAATTTAATATATTCTAATACTAAAAAAGAAAAATTGAATTACAATGAAATAATATATCTGTTTAAAGAAAGTTTAGATAAAAAAATAAATTTATTTAGAGAATTTGAGTCATTGAATTTAAAAGACATCAAATACAATACAAAAACATTTTTAAATTTGTTATAGTTTTTTCAAAAAAAGGAATATTTAAAATATGAAAACAATGTTTTAAAAATAACAGAGGCAACTTCTCAAGGATACACTGAGGCAACGATTGGCGATAGCGTGAACTTATCACACCCAAACTTCCAAACACGTAGAGGACGAGTAGGTAAGCAGATAGCAAATACTCTCCTAACTGGAGAAAGTCAAGGAGTGGTTGAGCCTGATTTCAGAATTAGAAAGCTAACACCTCGTGAGTGCTGGAGATTGCAAGGATTCCCAGACTGGGCATTTGATAAAGCCCAAAAAGTGAACTCCAACAGTCAACTGTACAAGCAAGCTGGAAATAGCGTGACAGTAAATGTTATTGCCGCGATAGCAAAAGAAATGAAGTAAAAGGAGAAAATATGACTAAAACATTAACACTACAAGAAAAGGTTGAACAATGGTTTATCAGCCGTAATTTGCACGAGGCTAATCCCGTGAAGCAGTTTCAAAAGCTCATGGAAGAAGCTGGTGAGCTCTATGCTGGGATTGCTAAGGGTAAGCCAGGCTTGACCAAAGACGCTTTGGGAGATATGCAGGTTGTGCTGATTGGTATTGAGCAGCAAATCAAAAATGGTGCTCAAATCGAAGCTAGTCCGCAAGACATGGAGCTTCTTCTTTTGGCTTCGAGTCTTGGGAGCATGGCTCAAAAAATACATAAGCACATCATGCACAATGAGACTCAGACACCGCTGGTGCGGCCTGAGCTTGTTTCACTGCATTCATCCATCCACGCTATCGCGATCCACAATCTGACCACAGCTAATGATTGTCTAGCGCTTGCCTATGATGAAATCAAGGACCGAAAAGGTAAGCTGATTGATGGAATCTGGGTGAAAGAGGAGGATTTGGAATGAGAGAACACAGTATTTATATTTTTAGCATTGTTGTTTTGCTAGCGATTTTGCTAGCGGCAATAATCAGAATCAACAAACTTAATGAGCGAGTCGAACATCTCGAAGCAAGGAAGCTCATCACGATACATAGAGCGGACAACGCTGGCGGCTCTATGAACGTGCTTGGAAAAATCACTGATAAAGAGGTGATTGAAGGGAAATACACGGTTACGGTTGGCGGTTACGGGAAATTCTTGGTTACTCAAGAGCAGTACGAGTCTATCAAGGTTGGAGACCCAATACCAAATTATTTAAAAGGAGTAGGAAGATAATGGTTGCGTGCGAATTTAGTACAGATGGCGAAACTTGGCAAAAGCTGGGGAATGGAACAGTGACAGAGTTACATGATAGCGTAAATAATCCAAAACACTATCAAGGGAGATATGGCTTGGAGTCAATCAATGTCCTCAGAAATTTTATGACATCGGAACAGCTCAAGGGATTTTATCTTGGTAATGCTTTGAAATATCAGCTGCGCTATCAAAAGAAAAACGGGCTTGAAGATTTGAAAAAGGCTCGTAAGAATCTGGATTGGTTGATTGAAGAAGTGGAGGTAGAAAATGGTGAATAGCGAAAAAGTATATATAGAGGGTTATGTAGTTGGCTTTATGGTGGATGCAACAGGAGCCAGAGAAAAGCAAATCCAAGTATCAAGCGGAGAAACTGTGAGTATAGACGAAAGTTTTATCCACAAATCAATTACACCAGAGAAGGTCAAAATTCCGCAGATGGTGGCTGATTGGATTGATGCATGTAAAGAAAATTTGGCAATAGGATTATATACTGCTATGAATCCAGATTTTTTGAAACAGTGGAATAAAAGTGACAAACTTATTTCATGGGTTAGAAAAATTAACAACCAAAACCTCTTCGCCACCGCTTGGCTGGACGGCTATGAGGTCGAGAAGGAGAAAAAATACAGGGTAACGCTACTAAATCCCAATGATGGGCATCTGCATCTTGTTAATTTAAAATCGAATGGAGATAATATTCTTCTGTTCACTCAAAAAACTCAGTTCGCATCAAGGAGTTTTGAACTTTCAAAATCTGAAATCATTGCTTCAGGTTTCGGATGGGTTTTCTCTTGCGAGGGTGTGGAAGTCGAGGAGGTGCTATGAAACGACCTGAACGATACCCTTATACACGAAGTCAATGGGTTGAAGAAACTGCTGATTTTTACACATATGAAAACAACCTTTATTACACAAGGCATATTTTAGCAAATAGGCTTACAGGAGAAATCAAGATTAAGGTGGTAGCAGATGATTCCAAAATTTAGAGCGTGGGATAAACTCAGGAAGAGGATATCTGTAGTTGATAGAATTTACTTTGATACCGAAGGTGTTCAGCTGCGTGATGACGGAGGACTGTATTGGCGACATTTCAGAGAAGTTATCCTCATGCAGTCAACAGGTCTCAAAGATAAGAACGGTAAAGAAATATTTGAGGGGGATGTCCTCGAAATTCAAGGCATAAAAATGATTGTTAGATTTGGCAGTTACAACTATATCGAAACATCAAAGAGTGGCACTCATACTCTAGGTATTATGTGTGATGGTCTAGGGTTTTATGTCGAATGTCTCAATATTGCTGCTCCAGACAGGATAAGTCCGTTCGAACCAGAGACATTGAAAGCAGGCAAAATCATAGGAAATACCCACGAAAATCTAGAACTTTTGGAGAAGAAAGAATGAAACCTAAAAAATATCCGTATTCAGGAATCAAAAAGCGAAGACAAGAATCTGTGGAACCGCTGATTCTCGCTCGTCCAATAAAAGTTGAGAAAATAGAAACGAAAATAAAAGTACGTTTCGACCATTTCAATTTTGGGACAAAATTAATAATAGAAATTTCTGGATTCGGTAAGAAAATCGAATTAGAACTATTTTATCAAAATGTCCTCTTATCTGATTTTGAGGCAACGAAAATTGAAATGCTCATTTATAAAAGACTTGAAGAACTAACAACAGATAAATTTATG
>CALIWM010000288.1:0-9017 GCA_938046645.1 uncultured Gemella sp.
AAGAAAAAGAATATATAAAAAATAAAATTAAAATTTTTATGTTTTTATATTGAAAATTCCTAAAAATCTAATTCCAATTATTCTTTCAAAATAATAAATCTGATTCAAAGATTTCCTTGTATACTCAGTATATTAACAATTAATTTTTAAAGTAAATTTACTTCCTTTACCATATTCCCTTTCTACTAATATGTCTCCATTTATTTGTAAGGCTAACTGTTTCGCTATTGCCAAACCTAAGCCATAACCACCTGTTTTCATATTTCTTGATGCTTCAACACGATATAATCTTTTAAAAATATTATCAATCTCATCTTCTTTTATACCGCAACCTTCATCTATTATAGAAATAGAAAGGATTTCATCACTAATTTCAGCAACTATTTCTATTTTTGTCCCACTTGGCGAATATTTAAATGCATTACCTAGTAAATTAACTATAATTCTTTGTATTTTATTATAATTACTTACTATTTTTGCATTTTCTGGTATAACTTTAATAAAAATATCTCTTTGTTCTTTTTCTGCTCTTAACTTAAATTCAGACATACAATCAATTAATAATTTATCTAAAAATATTGTTTCTTTATTATCGGTAGAATTAGTTTCTTTCACACTTAGCGTCAAGTAATTTAATTCTTCAACCAACTTGTTTAATCTTGTTGTCTGACGACAAATTGTTTCTAGATAATACTTGTATTCATCTTTTTTTATTATACCATCTAACATACCTTCTGCCGTTGATTGAATTGAAGTTATTGGAGTTTTTATATCATGTGATAATTGGGCTATCATAAGAGATTTTTCTTTTTCACTTTGTTCTAGTGATTCAAAACTCTCTTTTAAATGCTCCGCCATATCATCAAATGCCATAGACAAATCTCTAAATTCGACAGGCCGTATCACTTCACCGCTGATATCAAATCTCTTCTCGCTTATGTTTACTGTTTTTTTCTTTAAAACATCTAATGATTTAAACACACCTTTTAATAATGCTAGACTTATAGTCGCACCAATCAATCCAGCAATCACAGTAATTGCAACAATAAAATAGGTATCTTGCTTTTCTATTAACATTTGATTTGAAGCCCAAAATACAGCAACTATAGTTATTAAAAATGACAAAATATATCCAACAATAATATAATCTCTTAATTTCATACTATATTTCCTTTCCATTTTTAAACTTGTTTTTCCATTTTATATCCTAGTCCCCACACTGTCTTTATATTTGGTGTTCTCTCTGTAGAGTATTTCATTAACATTCTCCTTAAAGAATGAACATGCACATTCAATGTATTCGCATCTTCAACATATTCATCCTGCCATATTTTTTCATACAATTCTGTTTTAGAAAAAACACGTTCCGGGTTATTAGCTAATAACCATAATAATTCAAAAGATTTCACCGTTAGGTCTAGTTGTTTCCCATTGATCTTTGCTATTCTACTATTATAATTTATTTCTAAATCCCCAAGCATAGAAATACTATCTGTGCTGTTTTTTTCAATTCGACGCAATATGTTCCTAACTCTTAATACTAACTCTCTAGGACTAAATGGCTTAACTATATAGTCATCAGCCCCCATGCTCAAAGCATAAATCTTATCTGGCTCAGTTGTTTTGGCAGTTATAAATAAAAATGGTTGCTCCGCATTTAAATATTGTACTTCACTAATCAAATCATAACCATCCATATTTGGCATCATTATATCGGTAATAATTAGAGAATACTTATTTCTTTTATATTTTTCTAAGGCTTCTTTTCCATCATTAGCAATATCTATATCATAACCACCTTGCTCTAGATATCTTTTATTTATCTCTGTTATTTCTATCTCGTCATCTACTAATAAAATTTTATTCATCATATCTTTACTCCTCCTAACAAAATAGCACTATACATTAAAAGTATAGCACTACTTTGTTAAATTCTGCAAGGTACTATCTCTCATTATTTTAAAAATATCGATTTAATTGAGATTTTCCCGCATAATTCTAGATATTCAAAAAATTCTATAAAAGAGACTACTATCAAATCACATTGATTTTAATCGTTTAATACATAACTTTTTAGAGTTATTCTATTTAGTCGATTTCATTTTTTCTTCTAATTCCTAAGTAACCTAGTAAGCTAGCGATTATTAACGCTACTAATCCAGTAGTTGAAGAATTTGTTGAGTTTGTTGCATTCATTGTTCCTTCTGGAGCTGCACTTGTTTTTGGTAACATTCCTTTTTTCACCATATCATTGTTCATGTGAGTATTCATATTTTTCACGCTCATATCTTTTTGCATATGTGCTTTCATATTCATGACATTTGATTTATGCATATCCATAGTTTTTTCACTCATATTTGGATCCATTAGACCATGTTTATTATGATCTGTCATCATATTTTCACCTGGTTTTTCAGCCATTTTCATTTCTTCTTTATGAAGATTTACAGTAACCTCTTTAACTGCTACTACGTTTGTTAAATCTGCTTTTCCGTCTTTTTCACCGTATACTTTAATTGTTGCTTTGTAGCTTTGTGTTCCATTTGCTTTTAGTAAGTCTAATAATTCTTTATCTTGTTTTCCTTGTGTTCCTGCTAAGTCTACTTCATAGAAGTATAATCCATGTCCTAATTTCTCCACTGGAGGAAGCGCTGGATTTTTCGCTGATCCGTTATCTGACCATGGTGCTTTATCTGATGCTTTTAAGATTAATCTTGTTAACATTCCATCACCTGCGAATAAGTGGTAAGGAATTACTTGGTTTACTCCGGCTGTGAATGGCCCAGGGAAGTTCGCTTTATCTAAGTATTTAGCTGGTACGTCTACTGTATCTTTAGTATTATCCATCACTGCTTTTTTAACTTCAGCTGGTGTTGTTTTGTGTGTAGTCATATCTACTGCATCCTCTTTTGGTGCATCTACAGTATTTTTAGAAAGACTTAATATGTCATTTTCTTTTACTTCAGTTTTAGCTTCTCTATCTGTTCCAACTACAGGTTGTTCAACTGTTTTATCAGCTTCTTTAGTTTTTGCTGTTGTTGTTTCTACTGTTTCAGCTTTTTCTGTTGGTTTAGTAACTACATTCTCATCTGCCTGAGGTTTTACAGTTTCTACTACTGGAGCTTTATCTAACTGTTTATCACTTGCGTGAGCTTCTCCACCTCCTACAATTACAAAAATACCACTTGCAATAGCTGCTGATACTACTCCAACACTAACTTTTCTTATTGCCCATTTCGTAAAATTTTCTGATTTCATAAAGTTATTTTTCATTTGTATTTTTCTCCTCTTAGTTAATACTTTATCACCAAAACTTTTTGTTTGATGAATACAGTATATCTTATAGATATTAAGTAACTATTAGTAAATGTTTAAATATTTCTTAAATAGATATTATAAAATAATTATTTTAAAAATATACTAATATATATGGTTTATCTTAGATTTCTGACAATTTCGAAAAAAATTTTTAATTTTTTTACTAAAAAGTGTTGACAAAGAAAATATCTTATGTTAATATTTCTTTAACAGTTTTAAAAAGCGAAGAAGTGAAGAGCAATATTACTTATTTATTAGAGACCTTTTGGTTGGTGAAAAAAAGGATTTGAGTGTATTGTAAATGGTCACAGAGCTGAACTAATGAGTATATATAAGTTAGTTCCGGTTGATAACCGTTAATAATCATTGAGGTAAGATTAAAATTTATTTTAAGATTATAAAATTGGGTGGTAACACGGTCATTTCGTCCCTTGTGTTACTACCCTTTTGTCGTATTTAAGACTGAATAAAAAAATTTTTTTACAAATTAATATATTATAACATTGATAAGATGAGTAGAAAAAAGGATTTACACCAGAGAGTCTCGGTAGCTGAAAAGAGATTAATGAGTTTTTTTGAAGATGGTCTTTGAGTTTTAATTATCGAGCGAAAGTTAGATAATTACGCAGAAAATAGCGTTAGAATTTTAATGAGGTGGAAAACTAAAAAATTCAATTCACAATTTTAGATTTTCCATAAAATAAGGTGGTACCACGTATGAAACGCACGTCCTTAGACAATATTTAATTATTGTTTAAGGGCGTTTTTTATTTTTATAATTCAATATACAAAAAAGAGAAAATTTCAGGAGGAAAGAAATAATGACAAAAATTTCAAGTTTAGGATACCCACGTTTAGGGGAAAAAAGAGAATGGAAAAAATTAATTGAAGGATACTGGGCTCGTACAGTTCGTCAAAACGAGTTATTTGAAGAAGCAGGAAAACTTCGTCGTCTTTATATCGAGAAACAATTAAACGCTGGATTAGATTTTATCCCAGTTGGTGATTTCTCACTTTATGATCACATTTTAGATTTATCAGTTCAATTCAACGTTATTCCACAACGTTTCGAAGGAAGAGAAGTTGATGTAGACTTATTCTTCGATATCGCACGTGGTAACAAAGATAATGTTGCTTCTGCACTTAAAAAATGGTTTAACACTAACTACCACTACATCGTACCTGAATGGGAAAATGTTAACCCTAAATTAAACAACACTCGTCTTCTTGATTTATACAAAGAAGCAAAAGAAATCGTAGGAGATAAAGCTAAACCAGTAATAACTGGACCAATTACATATGTTGCTTTATCAAGTGGATTAGCTGAAGGAGAATTTGAAAAAGCTTTAGATAAATTAGTTCCACTTTACACTCAAGTATTCAAAGAATTAGCTGAAGCTGGAGCTTCTTACATCCAAGTAGACGAACCAATATTTGTTACTGATGAAGGAAGAAACTATGTAGAATTAGCTCACAAGGTATACAACCACTTCAACAATGAAGTAGATGCTAAATTCATCTTCCAAACTTACTTTGAAGCTTTAGTAGAAGCTGAAAAACTTGTTGATTTACCAGTAGCTTTCGGTTTAGACTTCGTTCATGGAAGAGAAGAAAACTTAGCTAATGTAAAAGCTGGTTTATTCAAAGATAAAGAAGTATTTGCTGGGGTTGTTGATGGACGTAACGTATGGAGCAATGATTTCGAAGATAGTTCTGCATTATTAGAAGAAATTAAAGCTAATGTTGCTGAATTAGTAATTCAACCTTCATGTTCATTACTACATGTACCAGTTACAACTAAAAATGAAACTGAATTAGAAGAAACATTATTAAACGGTTTAGCATTTGCTGATCAAAAATTAGTAGAGCTTAACTTACTAGCTAATAAATTAGATGGTAAAGAAGATGCAGCATACCAAAAACACGTTGAAGACTTCAACAAATTACAAAATGCTGATTTCAGAAACCTTGAATTAGAATCAAGTGAAAATGTTCGTTCAACTCGTCCATCTGATTACAAAGTTCGTCGCGAAGTTCAAAACAAAAAATACAACTTACCATTATTACCAACTACTACAATCGGATCATTCCCTCAATCTAAACAAGTACGTCTACAACGTGCCCTATGGAAAAAAGGTGAATTATCTAATGAAGCATATGAAAAATTCATCGAAGAAGAAATCGCTCGTTGGATTAAAATCCAAGAGGATCTTGATATCGATGTACTAGTTCACGGTGAATTCGAACGTACAGACATGGTTGAGTTCTTCGGTCAACGTTTCGCTGGATTTGCATCTACTAAATTTGGTTGGGTTCAATCATACGGTTCTCGTGGGGTTAAACCACCAATCATTTACGGAGATGTAAAACATGTTGAAGCTGTTACAGTTAAAGAAACTGCTTATGCTCAAAGCTTAACTAACCGTCCTGTTAAAGGTATGTTAACTGGACCAGTTACAATTCTAAACTGGTCATTTGAAAGAACTGATATTTCTAAAGCAGAAATCTTCAACCAAATAGCTATCGCTCTTAAAAATGAAATTGAACTTTTAGAAAAAGCTGGAATTACAATTATCCAAGTTGATGAACCAGCTATCCGTGAAGGATTACCTCTAAGAGATAATAAAAAAGAAAAATATCTTGAAGAAGCAGTATTCTCATTCCGCCTAGCTACTTCATCAGTTCAAGATGATACACAAATTCACACACATATGTGTTATTCTAACTTCGATGAAATTATCGATTCTATTCGCGCATTAGATGCTGACGTTATTTCTATCGAAACTAGTAGAAGCCACGGAGAATTAATCTCAGCATTCGAAACTGCAATTTATCCTTTAGGTATTGGTCTAGGAGTTTACGATATTCACTCTCCTCGTGTACCAACAAAAGAAGAAGTTCGTACTAACATCTTACGTCCACTTCAAAAACTATCTACTGAGCAATTCTGGATTAACCCTGACTGTGGATTAAAAACACGTGCTGAAAAAGAAACAATCGAAGCATTAGAAGTTTTAGTTGAAGTTACTAAAGAAATCAGAAATGAACTTGCCGCTAAATAGGAGGTTCATATGAGAAACTTACTAGAGAGATTAGAAAAAAATGTACTCGTAGCCGATGGAGCTATGGGTACAGCTCTCTATAGTAATGGATTGGAAAGTTGTCATGAATATAATAATATCTCTAATCCAGATTCTGTAGAGAAAATTCATAAAGCTTATATTGAAGCTGGAGCAGATATAATTCAAACAAATACTTATGCTGCTAAAAAATGCCAGCTTAAGACATATGGTTATGATGATAAATTCGAAGAAATTAACATTCGTGCTGCTGAAATAGCACGTAAAGCTGCAGGAGAAAACACTATTGTCTTCGGTACAATTGGAGCTATTAGAGGACTGCGTGAATGTGAACTTTCTTTAGAAACTATTGTTAACGAAACAATTGATCAAGTGAAAGTACTACTATCTACTAATAAAATAGATGCGTTGTTATTTGAAACTTATTATGATCAAGAGGAAATTCGTGCTGTATTGACTGAAGCTAGAAAATTAACTGACTTACCTATTATTACTAATATTTCATTATTAGAAGCAGGTATAACTCAAAATGGGGAAAAAGTAACTGATGCTCTAAGTGCACTTGTTAACTTAGGGGCTGATATCGTTGGATTAAACTGTCATCTTGGTCCTTATCATATGATAAAAAGTTTAAAACAAGTGCCATTATTTGCTCAAAGTTACCTATCAGCTTACCCTAATGCCAGCTTATTACAGTTAACACAAACTATTAATGGTAACGAATACCGTTTTAGAAAAAATTCAGCTTACTTCGAACAAAGTGCTAAGTTACTTGTAGAAGAAGGAGTAAGATTAATCGGTGGTTGCTGTGGAACTACTCCTGAGCATATTCGTGCTATTAAAAAAGGGATAAAAGATTTAAAACCTGTTAAAAGGAAAATAATCACTCCTTTACCAGCTGAGGAGGAACTTGTAAGAGTAGCAAATAATAAACCAACAATAGTTGATAAAGTAAAAAAACAAGTAACAATAATAGCTGAATTAGATCCACCAAAACATTTGAATGTAGATAAATTTATTGAAGGTGCAAAAGCAATAGATAAAAAGAATATCGAAGCTATAACTTTAGCTGATAATTCTTTAGCTAGCACTCGAATTTGCAATTTAGCTGCTGCTACGCTACTTAAAGAGCACATTTCTACCCCTACACTTCTACATTTAACATGTCGTGATCACAACCTTATCGGATTACAATCTCGCTTAATGGGATTTGATCTTCTTGGAATTAATAATGTTCTTGCTCTTACTGGAGATCCAAGTAAACTGGGCGACTTCCCTGGAGCAACTAGTGTCTATGATATGACTAGTCTTAAATTAATTCCTTTTATTAAACAACTTAATGAAGGACTTGGATATAACGGAGCTTCTCTGAAAAAGACTACGAACTTCACAGTAGCGGCTGCTTATAATCCAAATGTTCGCGATTTAAGTAAAACAAAACGTTTAGTTGAGAAAAAAATTAAAGCAGGTACTGATTACTTTATTACACAACCTGTCTTTGAAGCCGAAAAAATTGAGCAATTGGCAGAATTTGCTGCTGATTATCCAGATACACCATTCTTCGTAGGTATAATGCCAATTACTAGCTACAACAATGCTGTATTCTTACACAATGAAGTACCTGGTATTAAGTTGTCAGAAGAATTCTTAGCTAAATTAGAAGAAGTTAAAGATGACAAAGAGCTTTGTCAAAAAATTGCTTTAGAAGAAAGTAAAAAATTACTAGATGTTGCTTTGAAACACTTCAAAGGAATTTACCTAATAACACCATTCTTTAGATATGATCTTACATTAGAATTAATAGATTATGTTGAAGAAAACAAAGATAAATAAAAGTTAAATGTATATAAAAAAATCACCTAGAAAATTACTTTATCTAGGTGATTTTTAATTAATAAGACGAAGGGCATGACTCAAAAATCGATTTTGTCGAGTCACCCCCTCCGCATTATACCTTATTCTATTTGTTTCCGTATTTTTCGAAAAGCTCATCTAAAGGCTGGTACATTACTTTGTTTAAGTCTTCAATTAAAAATTGTAACTTTTGTTGAGTTTGTACAAACTCTAAGAATTTAGCATTTCCTAATAATTTTTGTTGAATCTCTTCAAATACTGATAATTCTTCTTCTGTTGGTTCATTTCCTGCTTGAGCAGACTCCATTAAATCTTTTTGTTTAGATACAAATTCTGTATATAAAGCATTAGCTTCTTCATCTGCGTATAATTCTTCAGATGCTGCTAATGATGCTTTATACTCATCAGATTCTCTTAATGCTCTTTCAAATTCATTTGCTTTATCATAAATATTTACCATAATTATTTGCTCCTTTTATGTTGTATTCTAATTATAACATAGTTTTACCTTCTTTGACAATAAATCGTTTGCAAATTAGAACTATGATATGTTATTTGGAGAAAGAGAGTGATTCGAAAATCATAGTTTTGGAAAAATCAATTTTGTCGAGTTACTCTCATATTTATATTATACTTTTCCAACTTTATGTTAACCTTATACTATAGCTAAACTTAAATTAAAATCCACTCTTATTCTTAAATATGAAGAAAGGGAGTGACTCAAAAATCGTGATTTCGGAGAAATCGATTTTGTCGAGTCACCCC
>CALIWM010000289.1:0-1422 GCA_938046645.1 uncultured Gemella sp.
AAAATGATATACGCAGGAATATTAGCTGGTGGAACAGGAACTAGAATGGGAATAAGCAACATGCCAAAACAATTCCTAGAATTAGGTAAAAAACCAATACTTATTCACACAATCGAGAAGTTCTTATTAGAGCCTGAAATCGAAAAAATCGTAATCGGTGTTCATGAAGATTGGGTATCTCATGCTGAAGACTTAGTGGAACAATATGTTTCAGCATTTGCTGATAGAATCATTATTACACCTGGTGGTGTTGATAGAAATACAACTATTGAAAACATCATAAATAGAATTAATGAATACAAACCTTTAACTGATGAGGATATTATCGTAACCCACGATTCAGTTCGTCCATTCATTACACTTAGAATTATTAAAGATAACATACGTCTAGCTAAAGAGAGTGACGCTGTTGACACAGTAGTAGAAGCTGTAGATACAATTGTAGAAAGTACTAACGGAGAATATATTTCAAACATTCCAAACAGAGCTCACTATTACCAAGGTCAAACACCTCAAAGTTTCAAATGTTTAGATTTCTTAAACTTATATAACTCATTAGACAAAGAAGAAAAACAAATACTTACAGATGCATGTAAGATATTCGTTATAAAAGGGAAAAAAGTAGCACTAGCTAAGGGAGAATACTCTAATATTAAAATAACTACAGTAACTGACCTTAAGATAGCTAAGAGTATGCTAGAGGACGAATAATATGATAAATCAAATATATCAATTAATTAAACCGAAATTTATTAATGTAAAGTACAACGAAGAGAATATAAATGATGGAGATAAAATCATCATCCGTCCAAACTATATGGCACTATGTCACGCAGACCAAAGATACTATCAAGGAAAAAGAGATCCAAAGGTGCTAGCTAAAAAACTACCTATGGCACTTATTCACGAATGTGCAGGAATAGTAATCGCAGATCCAACAGGTACGTATAAAGTAGGACAAAAGGTAATAATGATACCTAACCAACCACCAAGACAAAGTAATGAAGAATTCTATGAAAACTACATGCCAGGAACACACTTCCTATCAAGTGGTTTTGATGGATTCATGAGAGAGTTCGTAGCTTTACCTAAAGATAGAGTGGTAGCCTATGATGGAGTTGAAGATTCTGTTGCGGCTATTACAGAATTCATAAGCGTAGGTATGCACGCTATGGATAGATTCTTAAAAAACTCACATAGTAAAAAAGAAAGAATAGCGATAATCGGTGATGGAAGCCTTGCTTATGTAATGGCAAATATAATAAACTATACTCTTCCAGAGTGTGAGATAATCGTAATAGGTCGTCACTGGGAGAAACTTGAACTGTTCAGTTTCGCTAAAGAAAGATACATTACTGATGATATTCCTGAAGACTTAACTTTTGACCACGGTGTAGAATGTTGTGGTGGAGATGGTAGTGG
>CALIWM010000290.1:0-1692 GCA_938046645.1 uncultured Gemella sp.
AACGAGCAAACGCATCCGGGAGAAAAACGAATGCTAGACTATGCTAAGACAAATTGTACTCTTCTGCCTAAACAGTTTGAAGAAAACATTCGTAATTATTTCCAACTCCTCTACCAACCACAGCAAGCAAATGAAGCAGTTATAGCACTACAGGCCATCTTGAAACAACTAAAAGTCATTCTGTCATCAGCTGAATAAAAAATGAAAAGCTAGCATCAAGAAAGGACAATAGTTTGAAAAGAACCCTTTATAATGAACAGCAGAAAAACGTGTATTATACTGTTCTTGTAGGAAGGTTCTTTTCCCATGGCCAAAAAAAGGAAGTCAATTTACATCTTATGTTCTTGAATTCAAGTTACAGATGGTGGAAGATTATTTCAACAGACAAAGTAGTAGTATGAAAGCTATTGCCAAAAAATATGGCTTCAAGTCAGATAATCAAGTGCTTACTTGGATACAAAAACATCGTGAAAATCCAAATTTTTTGATACAAGATTTGCGAGGCTCTAAATCCATTGGTCGTCCCAAATCCGCTAACCTAGATGATATGATACTTGGAGAACAGAACGCCTATCTGCGCATGGAGAATGACATTTTAAAAATTATTAATTTATAATTATGTACAATTCAATTAGTAAAATACAAATATATTTTCATAAAAAATTGTCTGCATTTTGTCTGAGTGACTTTGAAATTAAATCATTAAGTAACACATTTTACTCTTTCTTTTCTCCCTAAAACAACATATAAATTCACTCTATAAAGAATATAACCAGAGACAATTTATATGCAGGGGACAGCGAGCAACCAACGGATACAGAAGTCAACAGGAAAGTTAAATTTGCCTTCTATAACCTACAAAATAAAAGGGACTAATAATAAATCAGTCTCTTTCTTCTTGTCCAAATTTTTTCAAAGCGTCTTTATAAGCCTGAGTACCTTTCTTATAATAATCTTGTTCAGTTCCCCCTAAATTAGCAGTCAATACTCCATCTTTATATTTATACTTAACAGTAGGATTCATAAAACCTGATACTTCAAAAGTATTCGGGTCTTTATCCACTGTCAAATTATGATTTTCCTCACTTCTCAAATCTCACTTCTCCTTTGATAGTAAGTATAAGCTGGTTCCTAGATTCATCAATCCAATAATATTCCCCATCCAAGCTCTGCCGATTACTGCAGGAAATCAGGGCTAATGCTGAAATCATAAGAACAACTGCTGCAAAAAGTTTCTTCATCTTCCTACCTCCAAAAACCTCTATAGATATTATACCAAAATACTTCTAAAAAATCTGTAAGTATTGACAAATTATTGCCAGAATGATAGAATAGGTGCTATTAGAAGTAGTACCTATGGTACACCCAAACACCCCAACTACGGCGAATAGATGGGGTGTTTTTTTATGTTCCTTGCGGTTTAAACAGGGTTGGTTAGGCTAATCATCTCGGTTGTCCTTGCTATCTAGCCATTTGCAAACGAAATACGCAATTACATTTGCTGCGATAGCAAGTAAGAGCTCTAGAAGTAGCCCCATGGCAATCACCCCCTTTCGTTTCCCAACGAAAGATGAGATGATGCCATTATTATATCATAAAATAGACAAAATAAAATGTACGAATAAAAAAACTCATACGCTTTATTTTACCTTACTCCATCTCCTATCTCTAATCATTTCTTTCCAAAATTTC
>CALIWM010000291.1:0-2127 GCA_938046645.1 uncultured Gemella sp.
AGAGAAAAATGTGATTAAAGTAATAATATAGCTATTTACAACCGTATACAAAACTTATATAATTAATGTATAAAATAATTTAAAGGAAGTAATTGCGATGAACATGAATACAGTGTACATTATGCTTGGGTTTATATTTGTCTATGCGATGATTTCTAACGCAAGAGATAAGATAAAAAAGCGTGATGAAAAGAGTAAAGAAGCATTTGAAAGACTTCAAAGTCCAGCTTATAAAAAAGAATTAGAAAAGGTTATAAACTTAAGTCAAGATGATGCGTTTAACATTGCAGCATTAAGAAAAGCATACTTTTTAAATGGAAAAGATGCGAAAAAACTAATAGAAATTGTAAAAAAAAGTAAAGGGATTTAATTATGAAGATAGCATTGATTATTATTTTAGCAGTAGTGATTTTTATGTTCTTTTCAACTAGGAACAGTAAGTCAAAAGAAGAATGGGCAGAAAAACAAAAAGTGAGTAAAGAAAAATTTAATGAGCTTGTAAAAGATAGTAATAGAGAAGAAGTACTTTCGGTAGTTGATGCTACTAAAGGAGATATTCACAATGTTAAAATGATAAGAGATAAATATAAAGATTTAGTACTATATGATGCAAAAGCACTATGGGAAGCTGTAAAAGAAGAAGCTTCAAACAGACGTGCATTAGAAGTTAAAGAATTAATTGCTAGTAAATATTCAGATATAAAAGCAGTTGTTAATCCAGATGTTGGTGATATTGCAAATATTAAAATTATCAGAGAGCGCTATGATTTAGATATAGTACAAGCAAAAGAATTATGGGAAAGCATCAGAGATGAGGTTAAACAATAATATTCGAAAATGTGAATAAAATTCAACCCCAAGAGTTAGAATATACTAACTTTTGGGGTATTTTTTATGATTTATTTTCCTTCGATTGTAATCATCCAAACCTCACTACGAGCTGAAGTTTTGAAAGGTGGTCCCCAGAAACCATAACCTGAGGAAGTAAAGAAATGTTTACCATTAATCTTCGCGTAGCCATGATCTAGGGTATAAACTACATCTGTGATGAAGTTTAACGGCCATAGTTGTCCGCGATGAGTATGTCCAGAGAGTTGGACATCTATAGGTAAGGTAGCGTGATAATCGACTGCATCTGGCTGATGATCGACAAGAACGATAGTCTTGTTTAAATCAACACTCTTAAGCAGGTCAGCAGTATCAAGTCTATCACGACTGACACTCTTATCTTTACGTCCTACTAGAGTTATATCATTATTAATAGTAATACTTTCGTCAAATAGTGGGATTATTCCTGTTTTTTTAACTTCATTTACTATTTCTAGTGCATCACGGTCGTGATTTCCCATTGTAGTGTAAACACCTAAGGGAGCTTTTAGCTTGCTAAGATTTTCTTGCATATTGCGTTTTTTATACATAACCATATCATCGTCCATAAGGTCTCCTGCGATAACTACAGCATCAGGCTTCTCTTCATCAACAATCTTGTTCAGTTTTTCAAGTTGAGGATTTGAGAAAAATGTTCCAAGATGAAGATCAGAGACCATAGCAATTTTAACAGGTTCATCAAGTTGTTTATCTACCTTAATAGTCTTATTAATTATAGTAGGTGAGTATGCCCAAAATAACCCCAGGGCAGACATACCTATTAAGTATAGAGTAGTTATACTTAGACTAATTCCTTGAGAAAGATTCAATTTAAAGATTTTCAGTAATAAATTAGTGACCAATAAAATAACACCTATGACAGCACCATTCAAGAAGTAAAAGTACCAAACGTTTCCGTAGTTTATCCAAGGTGCACCTAATCTTAGCATATAAGCTAGGATAGAAAAGTTAGCGAGGATAAATAGCGTGATACCAATAGCTAGTTTAACCTTAGGTGGAACAAAAGGTGAGATCATCCATTTTAAGCCTAGCCACATCAGAAATACGAGTATTTCATATACTGCGAATACCCCGACAAAACCAGCGATAAATTTCCAATTATTCAATATTAATTCTCCTCCAAACTATTTAATAACAAATGTGAGGAAGTGACTCAAAAATCATGATTTCTTAAGAAACAAGATTTTTTTGAATCAGCCCTACACAGTTTATTAGATATCTAAAAAGCTTTTATAAAGC
>CALIWM010000292.1:0-1693 GCA_938046645.1 uncultured Gemella sp.
TATTTCGCATCCGAATCTTCACATCAAATCCTCTTTCTTGTCTCTTGTCCTACTATTTTACCAAAAAGAGCAGGATTTTGCTATAATGAAAATATAAATCTTAGGGGAGGTAAATATGGCTAAAAAAAAGAAAAATAATATCGAATTCACTAGAATAGTTTACTTTGATGAGGAATCGGCAACGGATCTAATTTATATGAATAATGAAGGCCAAATAATCGAAAAGTTAGTAAAACAATCTGAAACAAGGGCAAGAGGTAATACCGAAGCTGAATCAACGATTGGTGTTGGAGCTAAAATACTCTCACTATTAAACTTAGGAATAAAAGGTGAAATAAGTGGAAATTTGGGATATAATTCTGAAAAATTATTGAATCAAGCTGTTACTAATACTGTTTTAACAGACTATTTAGGTATTTTTAAAGACGCGTCCATAAAAACTGGTATTCAGGAATTTTCCTCAGCAAAAGTTTATGCATTTAAAGATTCAATGACATACTATAAATTGATGACGCCCTATCTCACCATGACTGAAGGCTTAATTGATGCTGGTGATTTTAAGCTGAATGTTCAAAAAATGGATTCCGCCCTAAACCAAGGTCGTGGCTATTTTGAAATGATATTAGAGAATGACAAAACGAAGAAAATTCTTCGTTTCAATTTAAAATCTTTTAAATCATCATACTCTTTATCTGATTTAGTAAAAATGACTCTGACTTATCATGTAGTAAAGGTTGGAAAAATGAATCTTAGCAACTTAAATATGACGCAAGAATTTTCATTTCAGAATGAGCAAAATACTCAAATTCTAGACGGCGCAAGATTAGCTAATGGCGAGGGAGCTGTTAATTCTGAGGAAGAAGTTGATGTTTATGATGTATTACTGGCAGGTGTAAGTAATGACGAAAACTAATGTTAAAATTTATTACTGTCCAGAAGATTATTTTATATCTCAACTTCCTAAAGGATCTATATCTCTTTCTGGGTTACTAGATGAAATAGACTACGAGAGTCGACAGCACACACATAAAATTACTCAGAGTGGAGAAACTATGGATACTACGCCCAAACCAATAAGAGAAATAAAGAATATGAGCATATCTTCAGCAGAGTTTTTCAGGCTAAGTGACTCTGGATTGAACGGATTCAAATCAATACTTAGCTCAATGAAGATATCTAATATATTTGCCCAGAATCCACCCGAAAGTATCTTAAAAATATTCAAAGAATCGAAAAAATATAATTTAAAAATAGAAAGATATGAGTATAAAGCATTTGATATTAATCATCTAGAACAATTTAAAAAACATTTTGATGATAAAATACTAGGTCAAAAAAATGTTAAAGATGCTCTATCTAGGGGCTTATATAAAACTGCTAAAGGTTATAACAACAAAAAGCCTCTAACTGTTTTATTTTACGGACCAACTGGGGTAGGAAAAACTGAAACAGCTAAATTCATTGCTGAAATAATTGGGCGAGAGCTGTTTAGAAAACAATTTTCTATGTACCAAAACAACTCGTTCTCTGATTATTTATTTGGTGCTAGTCATACCTCCAGCTCATTTGCTAAAGATTTACTCGATAGACAAAGTAATGTTATTCTTTTAGATGAGTTTGATAAAGCAAATAATTTATTCTATAGTGCATTTTATCAACTATTTGATGAGGGAATTTATTCCGATAGAAATTA
>CALIWM010000293.1:0-3033 GCA_938046645.1 uncultured Gemella sp.
TTTGTTATAGCTTGACGGGTGGCGCCTGAACTTTCTCCTATTTTCAGTAACAAACTCTTAAACTCTGAAGTTATTAGAAGTTGATTTAAAAATATTGGTGATAATAAATGCTTTTTACAACGAATTATAGAAACGTGCTGATTAACTCTTGCAGGCAAAATATTTTGAGGAACAATACAGCAACGAGATACAGATGCACCTGTAATATTAAGCAAAACATCGTCGGATTCAACAATTACATTATTTAATTTTTCAGCCTGAATATTAGTTAGATAAGCTAAATCTTTGAACATAAACTTACCATCATATACATTCATACTTCTAATAAGTGCTATCCCTTCGTTGACATAACTTTCTCTTCCTCCTCTAGGTGTAGCCCCTGAACCGATTTTTAATGTTAATTTTGATAATCTATGTTTTTCCCAACCCATTTCATTCAAAACAGGATCCCCAAACATCTCGTTAAATCGGGATTTGCAGTTAAGAGATGAATTTTTGATGCGAATATTTAACGTTGCTTTGGTTTACCATGGCATAGGCCAGGGTTGTATCAATTTTGCTGTGACCAAGTAGCTTTTGGACTTGTTCAATAGGCATTCCTTTATCAATCGCCTTAGTCGCTAGGGTTCTTCTGAATTTATGTGGATGAACCTTTTGTATTCCAAGTTTATGTCCTAACTTTCTCAATCGAATCTCGACACCAGCAATTCCAAGTCTCTGGGCTTTTCCAACTAGCGTTACAAAAAGAGCTGGATGACCATCTTTTCTATCATTGAGATAGTTTCTTAAATGGATTTTCGTACGAGCATCAAAATATACGGGTCTTTCTTTTTTTCCTTTTCCGAAAACAACGCACTCTCTGTTTTCAAAATCAATATCAGAACGATTCAACTGGACCAGTTCTCCTACACGCATACCTGTTGATGCTAGTAGGTCAATCATTGCCAAATCTCTTAAATTTTCACAATTATCTCTCATAATTTCGAGATGTTCGTCCGTATAAGTTTCTTTCACAATTTGTTCTGTTTTAATTTTTTTAATCCTTCGAATAGGATTCTTGATGATATATTCCTCTTGCTCAAGCCAAGCAAAAAAAGAGGACAATATACGCCGAATATTGTCCAAATTCGCCTTACTACAGCCCTTTTCAGATTGATAATTTGCTAGATAACTTCTTAAATCATCTGTTGTCAGTTGTGTCACAGATTCCTTAATATGATGAAACAAATTTTCAATTGTTCTCTGATAATAACGTATTGTTTTTGCGCTACAGCCCTCCACCTGCTTAGCAGTTATGAATAGTTGCAACAGATTATTATTCGAATGCTTCTGCTTCTTTTTTCCATCCACTAGATGGCGTTCTAAACTCTCTCGCAATGCTAGTAATTGTTCATTGTTTAAAAAGGGTAACATTTCTTGTATGATAATTGTAACTTTTGATTCCATAAATTCTCACTTTCATTATTACTCATCAATAAAAAGAGACAATATCAGTTTCTGCATTTCAGAATTCTAATATTGTCTGTTTATTTTCTAATACTCATTCAAATCCAACACACTAGCTTATTTTTTCTCTGACAGAATATTGAGAAACCCATTTAGAGTAGCTTATCATTTTTTCATCAGTTAAAGCTTCTACCGCTATAGTCACGCACATATCAACCGCTTCTTCCACGGAAATAGTAAAGTGATAACCATTTAATTGTAAAAATTTCACCAAAACATAAAAGGCTGTTCGTTTATTGGAATTGGCAAAAACATGCTTTTTTATCAATTGGACAAATAATATTGTTGCTTTATCAAAAATTGTTGGATAAAGAGGTTTACCAAAAACAAATTGTTCTGGTAAGTTCACAATCATATTTAACGCTGAAGGACTAACTGTTTGAATTTGCTCATTTGGAGAATATCGTTGAATTACTAAAGCATTGATTTTTTCAATTTGCTTTTCTGTTAGATAGACCGTCATTCTTCCACCAAAGCTTTGAAAACATCGTCGTATTCATCAAAAATTGTATCCAATTTCAAGTTAAAGGCATCATCAGAAACATAAGAAACCTGATGATCCAATTCTTCAGGAGTAAAGATAATTTCGCCACTTGGTAACAATTTCGCTTCATAATTAACACCACTTGGAATATTGAACTCGCTTGGAATCGTAATGGTGATTGAATTTCCTTGCTTTCTGGTTTTTACTACCATCTGATTTCCTCCTTTGAAGTATTATAACAAATAATTACGGTAATTACAATGATAGTGTAAAACTGCTATCTCCTCTCAAAGCTTATCCAAATATTCCTGCATAAGTGATTTTTTCAAAGTTTCTAATTCTTCCAGAGGTTTTTGAATTGCAAATTGTGATTTTGCTCGTTCTATCATAGATTCAGTATTTATTAGAGGATTCTCGTTTCCTCTAGTCTCTTTTCTTTGGTTTTTAAAGTTATGAATATCACTATTTTAACAGATTTTCAATCAAGCTTCAATTATGTTTCTCTCTATAAAAATTTCTTTCAAAAATAAAAAAGCAAACGGCAAAATATGGTTCACTTTTTTAACTCTTCTATTCTCCATCCTTCCAGTTCCGAGCAATTTCTTCATCTTTCTGGAGTTGGTCTACGAGCTCGTCGATGGAGTCAAATTTGACCATATCACGGACACGGTCCAGCCAGTATACCATGACAGTCTCACCATAAATATCATCTGAAAAGTCAAAAATATTGACTTCAAAACGTGGCTCTTCTCCATCGAAAGTAACATTTTTCCCAACGCTTGCCATGCCACGATATCTCTGACGTTGTACTTCTACATCGACTACGTAAACACCGTCTGCTGGCATATAGGTTCGATCTCTCAGGACTAGATTGGCTGTTGGATAACCGATAGTACGCCCACGAGCATTTCCGTGAACGACCATCCCACGAGATGGGAGCGGAGTGCCGAGCAAATGATTGACTTCCTTTACATCTCCATCAAGAATTGCCTGACGAATCCGTGTAGAACTAATCTTGCCCTTTTCATCCTCAACTGGAGGAA
>CALIWM010000294.1:0-3492 GCA_938046645.1 uncultured Gemella sp.
TATTTCCAGAAGTTGAAATAACTTCTACTACTCCATCTCCAATTTCAAGCACAGATACGTCAAATGTACCTCCACCTAAGTCAAATACTAACACTTTTTCTTCTTTTTTCTTATCTAATCCATAAGATAATGCTGCTGCTGTTGGTTCATTAATAATTCTTTTTACTGTAAGTCCTGCAATTTCTCCAGCATCTTTAGTTGCTTGTCTTTGAGCATCAGTAAAGTAAGCTGGTACAGTGATTACTGCTTCTGTTACAGTTTCTCCTAAATAACTTTCAGCATCTTTTTTCAATTTTTTCAAAATCATTGCTGAAATTTCTTGTGGTGTATAATCTTTTCCATGAATATTTACTTTATAGTCTGATCCCATTTGTGTTTTAATTGAAATTACTGTTGAATCAGGATTTGTAATTGCTTGTCTTTTAGCAATTTCCCCAACTATAATTTCTCCATTATCTTTAATATTTACTACTGAAGGTGTAGTTCTTCCTCCATCACTATTTGGTATTATCGCAAAGTTTCCACCTTCCATAACTGCCACGCAGCTGTTTGTTGTCCCTAAATCTATTCCTATTATTTTACTCATATATATCATTCTCCTTAATTTTCAATTTATTTAATTTTTTTATAATAATCTTCTACATATTTAATAACAGAAAAATCATTATTATTTCCGATAACCTCATCACACATTTCCTGAATTTCTTCTTTAGCGTTATTAGGGCATACACTCCACCCTGCTACGTCAAACATTTCTTTGTCGTTAAAATTATCACCAAATACTACACAATCTTCGATTGGAGAATTATAATATTCAGCTAGTTTTTCAATCGCTGTTCCTTTATTACATCCTTTTGGCATAATATCAAAGAAATCAGTCGCTGAGAATGTTCCATCTACCTCTAGAACTTTACTTACCTCATTAAAGAAATTCACTACCTTATCATGATCTTTAGCAATCATCATAATTTTTTGACAATCTTCTTTATTCTTCTTGATTTCACCTATAATGTCATCATGAATATACATTGGCGTTTTCAGTTCCTCTGGCATATCCGCTTCAAGTTTCTTCATTCGTGCCATACTAAATGACAAGTGGTTACAATAAATATAATTTAATGTATACACGTGAAATTCTATCTCATCATCATTTAGTTCTTTAAACATACTGTAAATTTTTTCAATTTCTTCTATTTTAAAACTCTTTTGATAAACTATTTCACCTGTTGATAGATTTCTAATTAAACTTCCATTATTAGAAATAACTACATCGTTCATCCCTAAGTTGTAATAATAATGTTTAACCGCAATATCAGGTCTTCCCGTGGCAATTATGAATTTACTTCCTTTATCTTGCAGTTTTACTATTACATCTTTCGCATTTGGTGCAACTTCTTTTTTATCATTTAAAAAAGTTCCATCCATATCAGTAATAAACCATTTCATTAGTTATTTTTCTCCTTTGTGAAAACTAAAAATTTACTAATTACATAATTAGCAACAAGTACTACAAATTGAATAATAAATTTACTTAAATATGCGTTCATTCCTAAGTAAATGAATAACTCAACTCCGAATACTTCTATAACAAGTGTAGATAATCGAGCAGTAAAGAATTTACTAAGTTCATAAAATACCTTCTTAAATCCTGCAGCCTTCGAATTAAATACATACTTAGCATTAACAAAATATGCAAATAAAATCGATAATGTTATAGATATTAAATTCGCTGGTCTAACTTCCATCCCATAATAATACAAAATAAAATATGTAACAACATTTACTAAAGTTGTACAAACTCCAAAGAAAATGTAATTAACTACACTTTTGTATTTAGGTTCTTTGTAAAGATCCAGCATTTTTTTTATTAAATTTCTCATGCTATCCTCTTTATAATAAAATTTTGCCAACACTTAATTATATACCTATAAGCAGTTTTTTTCAAATTTTTATATGTGAAACTATAATAACTAATCAGCATTATTTCGTTTAACAAATACATCAATATAATTAGAAAAATTAAAGAGCATCTCAAGAAATGATTGAGATACTCTTTTTATATTAAAGTTTACTAAACAGTTTTACATCTGGATATTTATCGCTGAACCAGTTCATCGCGAAATCATTTTCGAATAAGAATACGTAGTTATCGTATAAGTCTTTAACCAAGATACTTCTTGAACTTGACATGTTCTCATTAATTGATTCTTCATTTTCAATCCATCGAGTAGTTTTTTGTCCAATACGTTCCATTATTACTTCAGTATTGTATTCATTTTTCATACGGTGCTCAAACACTTCAAATTGTAGTTGTCCTACTGCTCCTAAAATGATTTGGTTCGTATGTAACGTTTTATAGTATTGAATTGCTCCTTCTTGTACAAGTTGCTCTACACCTTTGTGGAAGTGTTTTTGTTTCAGAACGTTTTTCGCAGAAACTTTTACAAATATTTCTGGAGTGAATGAAGGAAGTGCTTCAAATTCAACTTTTTTATTTTGATAAAGCGTATCCCCGATTTGATAGTTTCCACTATCGTAAAGACCGATAATATCTCCTGCATAAGCCACATCTACAGTAGCTTTATCATCTGCCATGAAGTTAGTTGAACGTGAAATTTTTAATTTTTTCCCTGTTCTTGCTAAGTTTACATCCATACCACGGTTGAATTCACCTGAACACACACGTAAAAATGCAATTCTGTCACGGTGTTTAGGGTCCATATTAGCTTGGATTTTGAAGATGAATCCTGAGAAGTCTTCACCTGTTGGTTGAATATCTTCTTCATTTACTCCACGACGCCCTTTTGGTGTTGGCGCATTATCCACGTAATAGTTTAAGAAACTTTCTACTCCAAATGATGATAATGCTGATCCAAAGAATACTGGAGTTTGCTCACCTTTTAATTGTTTATCATAGTCGTAGTCAACACCTGCTTCAGTTATAAGAATCATATCTTCTACACATTTTTGATACATAGTATCTTGAGCAAGTGGATTATTATCTACAATATTATACTCTTCATCTAATTCTACGAAATCACTATCTTCTTTAAACGGCTCGATGAAATGATTTTTTCTATCCATAATACCGAAGAAGTTTTGTCCCATACCTACAGGAAGATTCATCGGATATGTTTCGATTTCTAATTTTTCTTCAATTTCCTCTAATAATTCTAATGGATCTTTAATTTCCCGGTCAACTTTGTTGATAAATGTAAAGATTGGAATACCACGCATACGACATACTTTGAATAGTTTTAATGTCTGTGCCTCAATCCCTTTCGCTCCGTCAATTACCATTACTGCACTATCTACTGCCATAAGCGTACGATATGTATCCTCTGAGAAATCTTCGTGTCCTGGTGTATCTAGTATGTTGATAATTTTGTTATCATAATCAAGTTGCATTACTGATGAAGTTACAGAGATACCACGTTGTTTCTCAATATCCATCCAGTCACTTTTTGCATATTTTCCTGTCTTTTTACCTTT
>CALIWM010000295.1:0-3568 GCA_938046645.1 uncultured Gemella sp.
CTTCTGCGTTCTTCTCAACTCTTCTGCGTTCTTCTCAACTCTTCTGCGTTCTTCTCAACTCTTCTGCGTTCTTCTCAACTCTTCTGCGTTCTTCTCAACTCTTCTGCGTTCTTCTTAAATTAGAATTTTAGAGTATAGTATTGTGTACGATCGTTTTGCGAAGTACCATGCCACTCTAATAAATCTTTATCAGCAAGATTTTTAAGTAACTTCCTACAAAATGTTGAACCTTTTTCAATAAGTTCTGTTGCCATTTTTGTAGTTATTTTTTGTCCACTATTATACATAAAATGTATAATAGTTTTTTCATCTTGACTTAGTTTATCAAACACCTCCTCAGAAATTTTGCCTTTAATTCTATCTATTGTTCTGATACTTCTATTTAAAATATTATTTTCTAAAACTAGTAAAACACTACTGTTAGGTTCTGCATATTTAGGCTTCTTTAGAAACAACTTTTCCATTTCAGAATATATTCTCTTAACGCCCTCATTCATTTCTTTTACCCATCCAAATTCACATAAAGTTCTTGCAATTCTTGGATTCCTTGAATATCTTTGATTTAGAATATTTTCTACGGTTACAATATTAGGTAGTAACCCGGGACTAAGTATTTCTAGCCTATCATCAAATATTAACACCTTAATATGCTCCCCTCGGATTGCATAATTTCGGTGAGTCAAAGCATTGACTATTCCCTCAAACCATGCAAATTCTGGATACTCTGGCATTATTTTAAATTTTCCATCTTTATCTAAATATTGAAAATCTCTTAGTTGCGTATTGATAAATTCTCTTGCTTCTCTAATAATGTTAGGTATCGCTTTATCAAATGTTTTTTCCTTAATTATATTTATTTCTGTACCAACCTTTTGATACATTCCACTATATTTAATAACTCTTAGTCTTGCCTGTGGTAAAAATTTAGAAGGGTTTTTCCCAAATAGCAAAAGCCCCGCATTAGTCAGTTTTCCATTAATCATTAAATTTCTAGCTTTCAACACTTCTTCGCTAGAAAGTTCATCTATATTCAAAATTTTCTTATAATCATCTATTAGTCCATCATCTATATCATCTATGCTTGATAATTGAACAACTTCATCCTCAAAATACCTTTGTCCTCTATCATACTGTAATTGAAGAATCTGCTCAAAATTTAATTCTATAGATTTATCATTTTGTCGAAGAAAAACTTTTCCATTATAAGATTTTATAACTCTATCTGTAGAAACATCTACAGATATGACCAATATCTTATCATCAATACCTTTATTATTTTTTACATCTAAAATATTAAATTGGGGATTTATTGGAGTTTCTTTTAATTCAGTTAGAAATATATTTCTATACTCATCAATCGAATGAGCACCTTCATAATTAAAGCCCGTAATCATACCATCGTCTTCAATCCCTATCACTAATTGTCCACCCTCTGCATTGGAAAATGCAACCAGATGCTTTAAAATGTCTAAAGGTTTAATTCTAGCGCTTTTTCTGTCAAAAAATTGATTCTCATTTTCAGAACAGTAAAAGGATAATTTATTCAATACATTAGTATTCATTATTTTCTCCTCAACTTAAACATATATTTAGTATAATACTACAACATCTTAAAATGCTTCAACGCATCCAAAATGGCTTCTTCCTTTTCAATTGGACACTGTGGTATTTTCTGTTTCACATTTTTTGAAATATTATAGTGTTCACTAACATCTAAACCATGCTTTTTCTTAACTTGTGCAATGTACAGAGTAGACACCTTAAACCCAAACTTTTCCAAAACATAGTTTTGAATTTGTTTATATGTTGCCTTACTTTCAGCACTTGTTAAATCCGTACCATCCATCGGAAGTTCCACACTAATGTATTTCTTTGAATCTAGTTTGGAAAGCAACGTGATTACTTCCACATGCTCATTTTTGTCCAAACTAATTTCCATATCTTCTTCAACGATTGGAAGTTTAAACTCGATTGATTTAAGCCACTGACCATTAGGTTGTTTTTCCTCAAAAACTTGAATAGATTCAACTAAAGATGTAATGAGTTTTCTTCGCTCACGTTCATCCATCAATTTAAATAACTTATCAAAGTAGATGAGAACTTTATAGATATTATCGCCTGTGAGTTTATTCGCTTGAAGGACTTCTTTCTTTGTCCTTGCGTCTAGAATGTTACTCTCGATTTCTTCAATCTTATCGTACATTCTATAAAGACGATAATCTAAATCAGATTTTATTTTTTTGTAATGCTTATTCTCTGTGTCTAAGCTGTCTATTTCATCCATCAATTTAAACTTAGTCGCTTGAGCTTTTTTCAGTTCTTTCTCTAAGTTCTTTATTTCAGTGTCAACTTCCAAAGTATCCACTTTACTATTGATCTTCTCTTTAATAAGTGGTGTGAACTTTGGGTTCTTTACTAGCTTAGAAATGACCTCTATGACAGCATTATCAAGAACTTCTTCATTTATTTGCTTGTTAAAGGTGCAAGAATGACCTCTTAATTTATGACGGTGCTTGCAAGCATAGTAGTAAAAATCTTTATACTTTGTCCCATCCTTTTTATACTTGACCGCCTTGTTTGCATATAGTCCCACGCCACAAATCGGACACTTAACAATTCCGGTTAACAAATGCGTCCTTACATCTTCAACATACTTTACTCTATCGTATTTTTTAGCTTGCGACTTAACCTTTACCTGCGCAGCTATCCACGTTTCATCATCAATGATTGGTTCATGAATTCCCTCGGCCAATAAATAATCATCTTGGTTGACTTGTTTATATTCGTTTCTTGTGCCTATGACTTTTTGAAGTGTTCTTCTTCCAAAAGCAATTTTTCCATTGTACACAGGATTTTGTAATATTTTTCTAATTAAACCAGCATCAAATAAAGGATTTTTCCCGTTTTGCCTTGGAATCTTTTTTATGCCATAACTTTCAAGATGTCTTGCAATTCCGGTTGACCCCATTGGTGTGTTTACATAGAGATCAAATATCTTCCGTATTGCAACAGCTTCTTCTTCGTTTATTTCAAGTTTTCCATCAACCAGCTTATAACCATAAGGGGCAAAACCGCCGTTCCATTTCCCTTCTCTCGCTTTCTGAATTCGGCCTTCCATAGTTTGAACACGAATGTTTTCACGTTCAATTTCAGCAACAGCAGACAAGACTGAAATCATTAGTTTTCCTGCATCTTTGGATGAATCAATTCCATCTTCAACACAAATTAGATTTACACCAAAGTCTTTCATGACTTGCAAAGTCGAAAGAACATCAGCCGCATTTCTAGCAAATCTGGACAGCTTAAAGACAAGTACATAAGATACATCATCTTTACCACTTTTAATGTCTTTCATCATCTGATTAAAAGCAACACGTCCTTCAATGGACTTTCCAGATTTACCAGCATCTTCATACTCGCCAACTATTTCATAATCATTGTACGTTGCAAATGCTTGTATTCTTGATTTCTGTGCATCAAGAGAATAGCCATCTACTTGAATACTCGTAGAAACTCTAGTATATACGTAAACCTTAACCTTTTCTTTTGACATAGCATCACCTTCAAA
>CALIWM010000296.1:0-3660 GCA_938046645.1 uncultured Gemella sp.
TTATCAGAAACAGATAAAATATATAGTAAAACTACTTTAAAACTAAACTCAAAAATTATGACTATTTTACTCAAGCCCTGAATTTATATAATCTTTAATAGTTTAATTTTAAATAGGTTTAAATATATTTTCTATTTTTTAAATAAAATATTGATCTTTTACTAAAAAAATTTGCTGTTTGAAAAAATAATAAAAAAAGCCGAATTTGAAATTCGGCTGATTTTTGATATAATATATTCATGAACAACAAATATATCATTCAAAATAAACTGAAATATATCTTCAGTAATAACAATATTCTACTAAATTCTATAGATTTTTGCAAGAAAAATAATATCGTGAAAAAACATCTTAAATACATTATACACTCTATCGATAAGTTCCTCGCTTGTAGAGATATGTCCAAGGGTTTCATTAAATTTAAATGCCCTCTCTGTCCTATTATTCACAAGTTCCCTCTTACTTGTAAGTCTAAGCTTTGTCCTTCATGTGGTTTCAAATATTCCAAAATCTGGTCTCAGAATATTATGAAACATATTCTCAATATTGAACACCGCCATGTCCTTTTTACTATACCTAAAGAATGCAGACAATTTTTCTTCTATGACAGAAACCTCCTCTCAAAGCTTTCTGCCGCCGTTAACGAAATCTTTAAGTTCTGCTTCCATAACATCAGTAAGAAAAATCTGAGAAAAAATAAAATATCAAAATATTCTGAAAAATATTTCACTGACTCTGACATCGTACACTATGGCCTCATTTCAATTATACATACTTTTGGAAGGGATCTTAAATGGAATCCGCATATTCATGCCATTGTTTCTTTGGGTGGATTTACTAAAAATTTTGACTTCAAGAAAATGAGACATTTTAATGTGGATACTATTGCCGGTCAATGGAAATACCATGTCCTCAAAATTATTCAGAATGGAGAATATAATGACAGTAAAATTAAAAAAAAGGCCTTGGAAACTGTTTCCAAACTTTACAGGGAAGACAAAAGATTCTTCTTTAATGTCGGTGAAGGTAACATCAACAGCACAAAGGGTATTATCAGATATCTCGGAAGATATCTCGCCCGTTCTCCTATTGCTGAATACAAGATTACTGAAATTGATGATGATAAAGTTACTTTCTTTTTCAATGACCTTGCTAACAATAAAAAGAAAACTTTCATTACAATGTCTGTTGAAAAATTTATCTCACAGATTCTCATTCACCTGCCTCCTAAAAACTTTAAAATGGTAAACAGGTACGGCTTCTATTCAAGACATATTTCCGATAAACTTAAAAAGGCTATGCAGCCTTTTAAGAAAAATATTGCCGTATCAAAATATTCATTTTATCAGAGACAGATGTACATAACTTTTGGAATGAATCCCTTTTTCTGTCCTGAATGTAAAATCAGGATGATTGTATGGGAATTCTATCATTATCTATATCCGCCACTTAAAAAGTATCATTAATATTCTTTTAATCCAACTAAGTTGGATATTTTGTAATACAATTTTTTAATAACTATAAATAGAGGAGGCGATTGCCTCCTCTAAGAGTCATTCAATATATTCATAAGTATATCTTTTTGATCTTTTGAAATATAAAAGAAAAGTGATATAATACTTTAAACATTTACATAATAGATTATAAAATAAAAAAAGTGGCCAGTACATTTTGGCTACTTTTTTTTATGTTATAATCTCATTAAAATAACCCCCAGTTAGATTTGGAATGTTTTTTATTCTGTGTCACATAAAAATAAATAAAATGAATGGCTATAGCTAGAGCTAAAATGGTTGTTATACTCACTACTATTATAGGATTAGAAGCAAAGATTAAAGAGAGAATCAAGGCAGCCAGATAGAGTGTCGCTTGGACACAGTAGTAACTTTTCGAATAGCGAAGATAGTGTTTGTTATAGGGCCCATTTACTAGGACAGCAGCTTGAAAGAGGCCAAATCCGATATAAGAGAAGCTGGTTGCAAAGAGACGATTAGCTTCAGGATTCAGAAGAAAACTCATCGATACAGTCATCATCATAAGCCCAATGAAAATAGGATAGTGACTGTAAATTAGAAATAGCCCCTTTTGATTAGATTTTTCATCAATAGCATGGTCGAATTGACCAAAATAAAACAAGAACAGAGAAATCATAATAATGAAATAAAGAACCGAATAAATCGAGAAATTCTCGATTGTAAAGAAGTTAGCTAGCTCCGTAATCATCTCTCCAAACGTAATAATGACAAGAAGGGAGATGCGCTCGATTAAATGGGGGAGATTTACCTGGTAATGCTTATCTTTATTAAGCAAGATACTTGGCATAATAAATGTTAGCAGAATACTAGCAAATAAGATATAGACTCTAACGTAAATAGGAAGAAGAGCTGCTAGATAGACTCCTAAACTTCCTAGACCTGTTATCCATAGAAAACCTTTGATACTTTCCCGTTCAACATCATCGGTTGATTTTCTAAAAAATTCAACCAAATATTGAAAAAATAAGGTAAGGGTTAATGTACCAATAGCCCAACAGAGATAATGAAAATATTGTTGCCAATCAGGTCCAATCATATTGGCTATAAAGAGTAAAAGTCCCATTTTGATAAACATGATTACCATGTTAAATAAAGAGTTCTTTCCATAGCGATTGGTATAAACAGTCTGAATCATCCAGGAATTGACAAGGACCAAGAGTGACATGAGAAAATCAAAGAGAGAACTCCAGGTTAGAATACCATCATGAAGATGGTGAATGAGAGCCGTTGTTTTTGAAATTGCAAAAACCAGAACCAAGTCATAAAAAAGTTCTGTAAATTCTACCCGTTTGTGTTTGATAAGGTTTGTCATAGTAGGTTCCTTCTAGTTATGATCTAACAATTTATTATAACAGAAAATGGCAATGACAGAGAAGGATATTTTCTAATGACTCCATGTGGCGTAAATTGTCAAAGCGTTAATAGAATGGAGAAAGTATATGCGCCTTATTCTCAGTCAACAGTATATTGAAAATTTAAGCCTAATGGGGCTGGATCTGAAAACGATTTTAGAATTGGCAAATTTACCAGATAGCACCTGAAAAGAGGATATGAATCTCTCCACTCTGGACTACTATCATCTGCTAACAGCTTTTGACCAGGTGGCTAATGATGATCAAATCATCGCCATGAGCCGTATTAAGGATATTCAGATTTTTATGCCACCTTTTTTCATGGCATTATCCTCTAAAAACGGTTTAGCTGCGATAGAGCATTTTGCCAAATATAAGAAGATTACGGATCCGATTGTTGTGAATATGGAAGTCTTTGATGACCTCGTCCGTATGAGCTACCGTTATGATTATCCAGGGTTAGACTTACCTCACTTTGCAGTTCTTAATGAACAGTTGTTGTTGCTCGATTTGATACGGACGGGAACAGGCGAAGAGATTATCCCAGTCCATGTCGGGACTCCTTATTCTTACGAGGAAGCCAGTGTTAGTATTTTTGGTTGCCAAGTGGAAATAATGATCAGATCAGATATGTCTGGAAAGTGTGTTCATAGAATTATTACCTTCCTATCCATTAGTTGACCAAAAGTAGAACAGATACGCAAAAAAGCCTTGAATTTCAAGGCTTTTCCTGTTGTATTTAGATGCCCCCTACAGGGATCGAACCTGTGACC
>CALIWM010000297.1:0-6424 GCA_938046645.1 uncultured Gemella sp.
TTTCATTTGTAAAGATATTTTACAAAAATCTCTAAAATATATTTTAAATTTTATAAATCAAAAGAAAACGTAATCACTGTATATTGACTAGCAATACCTTATAATATATAATTTCTGTATAGATATAATTTATTAGGTTAGAATTACCGATTTATAGATTAGGAGAAGAAAAATATGAAAACTAAATTACTATTTACAAGCCTACTATCGGCTTCAGTCGTTTTAAGTGGCTGTTCTTTAATAAAAGGCGAGCTAATTAGACAAAGTAAATCTGCAGCGGAAAATAAAGCTAAAACAGCAGATAAAGCTAAAATATCAGATAAAACTACATCAGAAAATAATTCTACAACTACAAAAAATCAAAACTCTACAGATAAAGTATACGGGGTTAACGAAGAATGGATTGTAGATGGTCAATGGAAACTGAAAATAACTGATGTTAAAACTACTCCAGATAGAAATAAATATAGCAAAGCACAAGTAGCTCAAGTAGTTCTCATAAAATATACTTATGAGAATTTAGGATATAAAGATGAATACCAAGATCTATTTTTAATGCCTAGAACAGTTGTTGATGGCGCAAAAAAAGTTTCTGAAATTTATCCCGTTCGTTCTTCCAAATATCCAGAGCCTACTCCAGTTGGTGCAATTTCAGAATCTACCGTGGGCTACGGTCTAAGTATGGAAAGTGATAATATTAAAATCTATTTTGAACAATTCGATCATAATGCTAAAAAAATGCAAAAAGCTACTTTTGAAGTACCAGTAACTAAATAAAATAATAAAACAAAAAGGTTTGGTATACAATACAATATAATGTATATCAAACCTCTGCTTTTTAGCATAATTAATTATATTTATATAACTACTCACCTATTATATTTTAAATTTATTAAGAATTAAAGCTTTATAATAGAAAAAAATTTTATAGCTATTCTCCATTAAATTCCGTATACTTTTTATTCGATCCGAAACTTTCTTTAATTGGATATTTTTTAGAATTAACAACTATCTTATCAGCTATAATCTTTTCTACATCAAGATTTAAATTATCTGCGAGCATAAAAGCATAAATAAACACGTCTGCCAATTCCTCTTTAATCTGTGGTAATTTTTCTGATACAGTTACCTCTGATGTTTTCCATTGAAATAGTTCTAATAATTCACTAGCTTCAATAGATATTGATATTGCTAAATCTTTTTCATTATGGAACTGTCTCCAGTCTCTCTCATCTCTAAACTTATTAATTTTTCCTATAGTCTCTTTCATTATCCTTCACCTCGAATTCATTATAACATTATATTCATAATAATTTCATTATCCATATTTATAATATGTGGGTCAAATGGCAAAACAAAAAGCCTTAAACGTTGATACTTTAAGGCTTCTCTAACTTTATTATTTAGTTTCTCTGTGTAAAGTCACTTTTTTTAATCTTGGACAGTATTTTTTAAGTTCAATACGGTCTGGATTATTTCTTTTGTTCTTTTTAGTAATGTAGTTTCTGTCACCACATTCTGTACAAGCTAATGTTACATTTACGCGCATTAATATAACCTCCTATAAAATTTAATCTTAACAACTTTTTCATACAACAAAATATATTATAACATTACTTTATAAATATTTCTAGTATAAAGTGTGAATTTTTTTAAATTTTTTTAAGAAATAAAATTTTATATTACGTAAATCACTTCTACTGATTATTCACCAAATACTTTGTAATAATCTTGTTTGAATTTTTCAATACCGATATCAGTTAAAGGGTGTTTAACCATTTGTTTAATTACATTATATGGAACAGTAGCAATATCACATCCTAATTTTGCACATTCTGTAACATGAATTGGATTTCTGACACTTGCTGCAATAATTTGTGTATCAATATCATTATTCGCAAAAATTTCCACTATTTCTTCTATTAATAGTAATCCATTGTGAGCAATATCGTCTAATCTACCTAAAAATGGAGATACATATGTTGCTCCTGCTCTTGCTGCTAGTAAAGCTTGAGTTGGGCTAAAGATTAACGTAACATTAGTTTTAATCCCCTCTTTTTTCAGTACATTTACTGCTTTAAGACCATCTTCTGTCATAGGAATCTTAACTACCATATTAGGATGAATTTTAGCAATTTCTCTAGCTTCTTCTACCATATCTTTCCAATCAGTAGTTGTCGCTTTTACTTCTCCACTTATTGGTCCATCTACGATTGATGCAATCTCCTTAATAACTTCCTTGAAATCGCGTCCTTCTTTAGCGATTAAAGATGGATTAGTTGTAACTCCACAAACTACCCCTAATTCATTAGCATTTTTAATATCTTCTACATTGGCTGTATCAATAAAAAATTTCATTATTATTGTTCCCCTCTCATTTGTTAATACATTAATAATAGCATATTTGAAAAGCGGTTTCAAATTTATAGATTTCATTGCATATATTTGTTTATTGTTTTTTAATTCAATATATGATAGAATAACACTATAATTAGGAGGCAGATTAGATGAAGAAATTTTTAGAAAAAGTACCATATTTGATTTTTTCTTTCTTTTTATTTATAATACTCCCTCTGTGTTCTTATTTTATATCTAATAGATCAGGTATGATAATATTACTATTGATTATCCTATACCCTGTTATTAGTTTTCTAATATCGTTTCTATATGCATATAATAAAGAAGACTTTAGCTATATTTTCTCATTTATTATAGGAATTTTTTATATTATATCTTGTTTAATTATTTTAAACTTCGATATTCTTATATACGGTTTAGGATATATATTCTTCAGCCTTTGTGGTCAAGGGACTGGATTTTTAATTGGGAAGCTGCGCAGAAGTAAAAAAAGAGCTAAACAGAGTTAGTTAAATTCAATAAAAAAAGGAGAGGTGTTTTACACAGAGTAATCACTTTTCCTTTTTTATTATTTTATTGAAATATATATGTTCTATATTTCATATCCCAAAAGCATTCCGCCTTCTTCTCCATAGAAACTACAAATCCCAGAAGTAGGTACAGCTATAAATTCAATATCAGAGAATCTTTCTTTTAATTTTTCTTCTATTTTTTTACATATATTTTCATTATTTCTATGAGTTATTACAGCTCTTCCACCTTTATACCCAGCTTTAATCATCTCATCAACTACTGTTGAAATAGCTTTTTTCTCACCACGAACTTTATGTAGTAAGTGTAAAGTTCCTTCATTACTTGCCTCTCCTACCATACGCATATTTAATAATCCCACAACAGCTGCAGCAAGCTTAGATAGTCGTCCATTTTTTACTAAATTATCTACCTTCTCTAGAGAAAAAATAAGTTTTGTATTTTTTTGATACTCATTCATTTTTGCGACTACTTCATCGAAAGATAATCCTTCTTTAATTAGTTCATTTATCTTAAGAAGAAATAAGTCGTTTTGCCCTCCTGCTGAGAGAGTATTTACAATATGAATATTGACATCCTCATCTTCTTCTTTTAACATTTTTTCGCCAATTACTGCACTATTATAACTTCCTGACATTCCGCCAGTTAAAGTTAAAACTATTACATTTTCTGCACCTCTATATGCTGATAGATATGCCTCTGGACTTGGGCAAGCTGATCTTGCTGCTTCTGAACTAGCATACATCTCACTCATCATTTCATCAATATCTAAATCTAAAGTATCTACATATACCTTATCCTCTATTTGCAATGAAAATGGTACTCTCTCATAAGTAACATTCTCAGCTTTATTGGGAATTTCTCTAAAATCGCACGCAGTATCAACTACAATCTTCCACTCCATCATTTACCTCCAAGTGTATTTATTTTAATTTTCCAACTAAATCATGTGTTTTTTTATATAATCTTACAGTATCACAAGCTGCAACTATTACATCAGCTAATCCATCTCTCTTTTCTCCATTCATGCACATAACAAAGTTATCGTACATTTCTTCAGAATTTCCTTCTGAAGTCAGGCTATTTATTGTCTTACTAATTTCTTGAATTGAAAATACATTTTTTAAGCATGTGATAACTATTAATCTTGCTAATTGTTTTCGATTATACTTTTTCTTAATCGGTTTATCCAGATGACCATTTTTAACATAATTATTTATCATTGCGGCTGTTAGCCCTTTATCATCATCTACAATTGAGGAACTATCTAATTGATTTACGTATAATAACACTTGATCTAAATACAAGTCAAGATTTGGTAATTCAGACCATTTTGGATATACTTTATTCAAATTTTCACCTCCATTTTATCTAGTTTTGATAATCACATTATATAGTTTTTAAAAATTTTAGTCAAGTGATTATACAAGTGAAAATAAAAAAGATTTTGTAGTATTTACATTTACTACAAAATCTTTTTATTATTTGGCTAATTTAATTTTTTTATTAATTCCTCTTCTCATATATAGATAATAGAATAATACACCTAAGGCATAAACAGCTAGTCCAATTATCCATCCTATCCATAACCCTTCTATACCAATCCCTTGTTTAAATACAAAATAGTATGCTGTAGGAATTCCTACTAAATAATACCCTATAAACATTACAACACAAATTGGTACTACTTTTTTATATCCACGTAGGACTCCTGCTAATGCTGAGGCAAACGAATCACAAGTAGCAAAACCAATTGCAAATAATAATAACTCTGCTGTTAATGTGATTACTCCACTATCATTAGTATATAGATGTGGAATTTTCGTATCAAATAACAATACGATTAATCCTGCTATACTCGAAAATATCATTCCCATTATTACCGTTAGTTTTGTATACTCTGTTGCCATTTTATAGTCTTTTGCTCCTACATGAAATGCTATTATAATTGTTGCAGCATTTGCAACACTAACTGGTAAAGTATATAAAAATCCAGAGAAATTTAACGCAGCTTGATGGGAAGCAATAACTGTCGTATCAAAACGTGATACCATTAAAGATAACGTTGAAAAGACAACAGTCTCAAGTGCTGTAGCTAGTGCTATAGGAATTCCTAGTTTAAAGATTTCTCCCCATTTTTCAAATCTAATTTTTTCTTTTTCGAATATTTTATACTTATTAATTTTAGGATTCGTTAATACTATAAATAACGCTATGAAAAATAGTACTGTATACGTCACTGAAACTGCTACTGCATTTCCCGCACCACCAAGCTCAGGCATACCAAATTTTCCAAAAATGAAACTATAAGCAAAGAATACATTCACAGGTACAGATACTATCATCATTATCATCGATAATCTTGTTAATCCTAAACTATCTATAAACGAACGTAAAACTACATATAAGAAGATCGATAGCACTCCAAAACTTTCATAAAATAGATAGTTCTTAGTTATTTCTGCAATACTACTATCCATACCTAATTGATCTACTATTGGTGTTGCTAAAGTATTAAGTCCAATAATTAAGACAACACTGATAATTACAGCTATGTACATAAATTGTCTAACTACTGTAGGAATCTCTTCTTCTTTCTTCTTTCCGATTAGCTGGGAAACTATTGGAATTAATGCTAAAACGATCGCATTTAAAGTATACATAATTGGATTCCAAATATTAACACCCATACTCACACCAGCTAAATCTGTAGGGCTATAATGCCCTGCCATAAACGTTCCAATCATACCAGATGAATATGAAATTACTTGATAAACTAAAACTGGTAATAGCAATTTAATAAAAATAATTGCTCGTTCAGAAAAGTTCTTTCCTTGATACATAACCCCTCCTATAATTTACATATTATTTTTTTTCAAAACACAAAAAAAATCCAAAAGCGAATTTACTTTTAGATATCATCGATTTATACTATATGCAACCGAGACTTGAATAGATTAAAAAACCGTTAGTCTAATCGACAACTCAACCTCGACAAAAACTCACACCCACAATAGACTTACTTAATGCTGCTTCCTTCCGGACCTGACATGGTTCATAAGTATTGCGTCGTAAGGTGCCTTAGTCTCAACATTACGTGTTAAACTCGACATTCCCTATTCTACCCGCATCTCGGTATTCGGTCTTGCTAAAGCGGATTGCAAGTACAGGGCACCGCTAACTCCCCACCTAGCATTTTTTAATTATATCAAATTTAAAAATAAAAATCAAGAAATAAATTATATCTCAAATTAAAATAAACTCCAGATTAGAAAAGTATCAATTAATTCGATAAATATCACACTTTCCTAATTTGGAGTTTACTATTAATTTATTTTTTTAATTTATCTAATTCATTAAGTTCTAAGATACATTCAGTTTCATTAACAACTAAACAAGGAATACCGATTTTCATATTACCTCTTATTCCTTCGAACTGTGAATATGTATCTCTAACATATAGGAATTCTTTAAAATTTCTTAATGAAGTCATTACTTCAACTTCTCTATATGTAATCCCTAATTCTGCTAATTT